>NZ_JBEOYB010000031.1:0-85779 GCF_040296845.1 Streptomyces sp. NPDC001985 | reverse complement strand
GGAGGGACTGACCTGCGGACGGCTCGATCTGCTGCTGCTCGCCGTGCCGCTCGGGGTGCCGGGCGTCACCGAACTGCCTCTCTTCGAGGAGGACTCGGTGTCGTCCAGATAGATCTGGCCGGAGGTGACGGTGTCGTGCGTCCGGGCCAGCTCCCGCGTGAGCGCGGTCTGTTCCTGGTCGAGGGTTTCGCGCCGGGAGGTGCGGGCGGCGGCCCGCCGCTCCACCTGCTGCCGGGCGTCGAGCCGCTCCCGGTGTTCGCGCTCGGCCCGGTCGAGGGCCTCCTGCGCCGTATGGGTGCCCGACGCGAGGAGACGGGCCTCGCCGTGCTCCCGTTCCAGCCGCGCGACCAGCTCCTCCAGTTCGCCCACGGCGGGCTCCCGGCCGGCCCCGTCGCCGGGGCCGCTCCCGGAACCGTCACCGGGACCGTCATCGGGGCCGGAACCGGCGGTGCGGGCGCGGTCGCGGGCGGAGGCCAGGGCCTCGCCGGTCACCGCCCGTTCGCGTTCCGCCGCCGACCGGGCGGCCTCGGCCCGGGTGTACTCCCCGTACGCCGCGTCCTCCCGCGCCGGGTCCACCCGGTCGTCGGACGGCCGGGCCGGAGCGGGGTGTTCGGCGGAGCCGCAGACCGCGCAGGGCTCGCCCGGGGCCAGCGCGGACGCCAGCTCCGCCGCCATTCCGAGCAGTCGGCGCTCCTTGAGGTCGAGCCAGCTCTCACGGGCCTCACCGGCCCGGTCGCGGGCGGCGCGCAGCCGCTGCTCCGCCCCGGCCGCCTCGGCGGCGAGCCGGTCGCGGTCGCGGGCGGCGCGCAGCCGGTCGCGGGCCGGGGCGAGCCGGCCCGCGAGGTTCTCGGCGCGCAGCACGGCCTCCCGCGCGGCGGACAGGCGTTCGCGGTGCTCGTGGCGGAGGACCTCCCACTGGGCCAGCCATGCCTCCGCGTCCTGGAGGACGCTGTCGTCGGCGCCGGCCAAGCGGTCCAGTTCGTCCTGTTCGCGAGTGATCTCGGCGCTGCGCCGCTCGGCCCTGCGCGCGGCGTCCAGCCCGCCCAGATCCTGTCGCAGCCGCTGTTCGACCTCCGCGAGGTGCTCCGCGCCCGCGTCCCGCAGACCGGGCTCCAACCGGTCCCGGAGCCGGTCCAGGGCCGCGGTCGCCGTGCGGTGCTCCCGCTCGGTCTCGTCCCGCAGCCGGAGCGCGGGGGCGACCCGGTCCGCCCTGCGGGCGCGTTCGAGGGCGGCCAGCGCGCTCTCGTGCGCGCCCCGCCGCTCCTGGAGCGCGGCACGGCGGCGGTGGGTCTCCTCGTACCGCCGCTGGAGCCCGGCGAGTTCGCGCTCGTCCTCCAGTGCGCGCCGGGCGGCGGCTCCCCGGCTCTCGGCCCGGCTCAGCGCGAGGCCGGCGATGTCGCGGTGCTCCAGCGCGCCGGAGCGGGCGACGGCGGCCCACTCCAGGACGGCGCCGGCGAGTCCCGGATCGCCGGGCTGCTGCCGGGGCGGCGGCCACTCCCCGGGGTCCGGTCCCGCCGCCTGCTCCATCCTGTGCGCGGTGGCGAGGAGCCGTTCGTCCCCCGACCTCACCCGGGCCTCCGCCGCGCGCCGCCGGTCGGCGATGTGCTCCTCGACGGCGGCGAAGCGGCGGGTGTCGAAGAGCCTGCCGAGAAGTCTGCCCCGGGCCTCGGCGTCGGCGCGCAGAAAACGGGCGAAGTCGCCCTGGGGCAACAGGACCACCTGGCAGAACTGGTCGCGGCTCATCCCGATGAGCTGGGTCAGCTCCTCGCCGATCTCCTGGTGGGACTTGCTCAGCCCCTGCCAGGCGGCGGTCGCCGGGTCGTACTCGCGCAGGGTGCTCTGCGCCCGCTCGGTGGTGAAGCCCTTGCCGTTCCTCTTGGGGCGCGGCTGGGCGGGCAGCCGGGTGATCTCCAGCCGCCGGCCCCCGATGGTCAGCTCCAGCACGACCCGGGTGAGGGTGCCGGGCCCGGCGTGGTCACTGCGCAGGGAGGTGCCGGGGCTCTGCCGGGCGCCGGGCACCGCCCCGTACAGGGCGAAGCAGACGGCGTCCAGCACAGAGGTCTTGCCGGCGCCGGTCTGCCCGTGCAGGAGGAAGATCCCGCCGGTGGACAGGGCGTCGAAGTCGATCTCCTGCGCGGCTCCGAAGGGCCCGAAGGCGGTGATGGTCAGCCGGTGGAGCCTCATCGGCCCGCCCTCTCCTGTACGGCGTCGTCGACCCGGACCGCGTCGAAGGCCTCGCGCAGCACGGCCCGCTCCGGTCCGTCGGGCCCGTTGCCGCCGCGCACATGGGCCACGAAGTCCTCGGCGATCTGCTGATCCGCCCGGCCCTTCAGCCGCTGGGCGTACGAGACACCCTCGTCCGCGTTCTCGCGCTCGGGCTCGAAGCGCAGGCTCAGGGTGTGCGGGAAGCGCTCCCCGAGCCGGGCCATGGGGTCGGCGGGGCGGGCCGGGTCGGTGAGGGTCGCCTCGACGAAGGACTCCTCGTGCCGGGTGAGCGCGGGGTTCTCCAGCAGTCCGGTGAGGGTGCCGCGCAGCCGGGCGAGGGGTCGGGGCACGGGGCAGTCGAGGCGCCGGGCGTCGATCTCGCCGCCGGGTCCGAGGTCGACGAGCCACATCGTCTTGCGGTGGCCGGCCTCCGAGAAGGAGTACGCGAGCGGGGAACCGGAGTAGCGCACCCGGGCGTTGATGGTCTGGGAGCCGTGCAGATGCCCGAGCGCGGTGTAGTCGACGCCGTGGAAGACCCCCGCGGGCACGGCGCTGACCCCGCCGACGGTGATGTCGCGCTCGCTGTCGCTGGGCTCCCCGCCGGCGACGAAGGCGTGCGCGAGGACCACGGAGCGGGTGCCGGCCGGCCGGGTCGCGAGATCGGCGCGGACCCGGTCCATGGCGGCGGCGATCACGGCCTCGTGCTGGGCCCCGGCGGCCGACAGCTCGTCCTTCACCAGGGCGGGTTCGAGATAGGGCACTCCGTAGAACGCGACATCGCCGTGGTCGTCGGAGAGGATCACCGGGGTGGCGCAGCCGGCGGGGTCGGTCCGCAGATGGATGCCCGCGCGCTCGATCAGCCCGGCCGCGACACCGAGCCGGCGGGCCGAGTCGTGGTTGCCGGAGATCATCACCGTGGGCACGCCCTCGGCGGCGAGGCGGTGCAGCACCCGGTCGAAGAGCTCGATCGCGGCGAGCGGCGGCACGGCGCGGTCGTGGACATCGCCCGCGACCAGCAGCGCGTCCACCCGGTGCTCACGGACGGTCATCACCAGGTGATCGAGGAAAGCGGCCTGGGCCTCCAGCATGGAGACCCGGTGCAGGGAGCGTCCCAGATGCCAGTCCGATGTGTGCAGAAGCCTCAAGAGACCGCTCCGACCTGCATGTTTCCCTTTCTCCGCCCCTGGTTTCCGCACCCGCCCGGCACGGGGCCCGCCATCGGCTCCCCCCACGCTAGCGGGAATGCGCCCCGTCTCCGCCACGGCCCCCGGATTCGGGACGGCCCCGAGCGCGCCGCGCGGCGCATCGGCCGATCGGATGACGGCGCTGTCGTCCGGTGCGGGGAGCGGACCCGGGCCGGTGGTGGCGGAGGATGGAGCACGGGGCTCCGCGCGACGCCGGGCGGAGCCACCCGTGTCCGTACCGCGTCGAGGGGAGCGAGCCCGTGAGATCCGAGCAGCACCGGTCACTGGAGACGGCCCGGCCGCCGGGGAGCGCCCGGTGAGGCGGCGGGCCCTGCTGCTGGTGCCGGTGCTGGCGGGGGTGCTGGCCGGCTGCGGGACGGGGGCTCCCGGGGCGCCGGCTCCCGGGGCGGGGGCCGGCAGAACGGCCCCGGCGCCGCCCCCGTCCGCTTCCTCTTCCGCGCCGGTTCCGGTTCCGGTTCCGGCCGACCGGAACCCGGGCCGCGACACACCCCCGGGCACCCTGCTCGTGGCCGACTTCGGCGGGGACACCGTGACCTTCCTGCACCCCGAGCGCGGGCCCTTCGCCTCCGTACGCGTCGGTACGGCACCGTACGGCCTGGCGGTGGGCGCGGACGGGCGGGCCTGGGTCGCCACCGCCGAGGGCGTCGCGGTGGTGGACACCCGCACCCGCGAGAGCCTGGGCAGGATTCCGTACCGCACCCGGACCGGTCCGGTGACCGACGGGGAGTACCGGGGCGGCGGGATGGGGATCGCGCTCGCGCCGGACGGGAAGCGGCTGTACACCGGGGTCAATGTGCCCGGCGGGCCGGGAGTGCTGGAGGTCGTCGACACCTCGGCCCGGAAGGTCGTGGACACCGTCCCGGTGGGGCGGCGCCCCTTCGACATCGATGTCTCCCCCGACGGCCGTGAGGTGTACGCGACCAATCACGACTCCTTCGACGTGACGGCCGTACGCACCGGATCGCCGGCCGCCCGCCGCTTCGAGGTCGCCCCCTACGGCACCGAGGGCGGCCTCGGCTCCTGGCTCAAGCCGCACTACGCGGCGGTCCGGGAGGACGGCCGGCTGCTGCTGCCCTTCGAGGGGGAGCGGCTGGCCGTGCTCGACCCGCGCACCGGCGAGGTCGGCATCGAGCCGATGACCGCGAACACCCATCAGCACGGCGCCGCGCTGACCCCGGACGGGACCCTGCTCGCGGTCGGCACCGGGCCGATCGGCCCGGACGACGCCGGGGCCTCCCTGACGGTACGCGCGCAGGACGGCACGGAGAGGGTCATTCCGCTGGAGGGCCCGCACGAGGATGTCGCCGTGTCGGAGGACGGGCGCACCGCCTACGTGAGCGGCGGTTTCACCCGGGACGGACACTGGGACGGGATCACCGTCGTGGATCTGGCCGACGCGACGACGCGCCGGCTGCCCGGCGGCTCCCGGCCGCTCGGGATCACCGTCCTGCCGTGACCGGGACCGGTGGCCGGCCCTCTCCCCGGCCCGGGCGACCAGCGTCGGGGGGCGCGTTCGCTCCCCGGCCGGCGTGGGCGGGAACGGTCAGAGGTCGCCGTACGCCTCCCCGCCGGGTTCGAAGCCGGCCGTCCCCGCCGTGGCGTCCGCCAGCCAGCCCCGGAAGGTCTCGACCTCCGCGTCCGGAAGCCCGATCTCGATCGTGACGCGCTCCCCGTACCGCACCTCGCGCACCACCCGTCCCGTGGCGCGCAGATCGTTCTCCAGCTTGCCGGCGCGCTGGTGGTCGACGGTGACGGTGGCGAGCCGGAAGCGCCGCCGGGTGAGGGTGCCGAGGGTGTCCAGGGCTTCGCCGACCACTCCCCCGTACGCCCGGATCAGCCCGCCCGCGCCGAGTTTCACGCCGCCGTAGTAGCGGGTGACGACGGCGACCGCGTAGCGGACCTCCCGGCGCATCAGCATCTGGAGCATCGGCACTCCGGCGGTCCCGCCGGGCTCGCCGTCGTCGCTCGCCCTCTGGACGGAGGCGTCGGCGCCGATGACATACGCGAAGCAGTTGTGCGTTGCGGTGGCGTGCTCCCCGCGGACGCGGGCGATGAAGGCCTGGGCCTCCTCCTCGGTCGCGGCGGGTGCGAGCGCGCAGATGAAGCGCGATCTGTTGATCTCTGTCTCGTGCACGCCCTCGCGGGCGACCGTCCGGTACTGCTCCTGCATCCGTCCACCCTATGCGGCGCCCGGAGGGGAATGCTCCGCCCGGGTCGCCCGTTGTCGTCACCATGAGTCAAGACGCAGCGGTGAGCGAGGCGATCCACCGGATTCTGACCTCGACGGGCGACACCTGGGCGGTCGTGGGCCTCTCCTCGAACGAGTCCCGGGCGGCGTACGGGGTGGCCCGGGTCCTCCAGCGGTTCGGCAAGCGGGTGGTGCCGGTGCACCCGAAGGCGGAGACCGTCCACGGCGAGCGGGGGTACGCGTCGCTCGCGGAGATCCCCTTCCCCGTCGATGTCGTCGATGTCTTCGTCAACGCGGAGCTGGCGGGCCGGGTCGCGGACGAGGCCGTGGCGATCGGCGCGAAGGCGGTCTGGTTCCAGCTCGGTGTCGTCGACGAGCGGGCGTACGACAGGACCCGGGCGGCCGGTCTCGACATGGTGATGGACCGCTGCCCCGCGATCGAGATCCCCGCGCTCGGCCCGGACGCGGCGGGCACCGCCCGATGACCCTCTCCCCGGGAGGCGCCCGCCGGGGAGGTTCTTTCGGACCAGCCCGGCAGGGGCCGGGAGAGGCGACCTGGGTCGTCTCTTTCGGATCGTGCCGGGCTCGCGAGCCCCGGCACCGCGCCTCGCCGATCCGGCCCGACCCGAAAGAAACTTCCTAGATCCCCAGCCCGTCGAGGATCTCCGCGCCCGGGAGCCCCGCGAGCGCCTTGCCGGGGACGATCAGCTTTCCGCGCCGGTTGCCGCTGCCGATCAGCACCCAGGGGGCGTCGACGACCGCGCTGTCCAGGAGCAGGGGCCAGCCGGCGGGCAGGCCGACGGGGGTGATGCCGCCGTACTCCATCGCCGTCGCGCCGATCGCCGTCTCCATGGACGCGAACGACGCCTTGCGCGCGCCGAGATGTCTGCGGACGGCGCCGTTGACATCGACGCGGGTCCGGGAGAGCACGACACAGGCCGCGAGCGTGACCTCGCTGCCCCGCTTGCCCGCGACCACCACGCAGTTGGCGGAGGTGTCGAGCAGCTCCGGGCCGTGGTGCTCGGCGAAGACGGCGGTGTCGGCGATGGAGGGGTCGGTGTCCACGAAGATCAGCTGGTCCACGGGGACGTCCCCGGTCCAGCCGCCGACGGCGGCGGCGACCGGTGGCGGCAGCAGATCGAGGCAGTCGGCGGCGGGGCGGGCGTTGTCGAAGGTTCCCAGGGGAGCGCGCATCACGGCACGTTAACAGCGTCCGCCGGGGGCCGGGAATCACGCCGTCGCGGCTCCCCGCAGGGGCGGAACCGAGACCGCCATGGTCATCTCCACCACCTCCGTGCCGTCGTTGCGGTACGCGTGCGGGGTGTGCGCCTCGAAGGTCGCCGAGGTCCCGGCGGGCAGGGAGTGGGGCTCCCCGTCGACGACCAGGGTCAGCTCCCCCCGGGTGACATGGATCAGCTCCACCGTCCCCTCGGGGTGCGCGTCGGACTCGCTGCCGTCCCCGGGCATCAGCCGCCACCCCCACAGCTCCAGCGGTCCGCGCCGCTCGGCGCCGACCAGCAGCCTGGTGTGGCTGCCGGTGGAGGTGGACCACATCCGCACCGCCTGTTCGGGCGGTACGACCCGGACCTGTGCGCCCTGTTCGTAGTCGAGCAGGGTGGTGAGGGAGACACCGAGGGCGTCGGCGAGCTTCACCGTGGTGCCGACACTGGGGTTGGTCCGGGCCTGCTCGATCTGGATGATCATTCCCCGGCTGACCCCGGCGAGAGCGGCGAGGGCGTCGAGGGTGAGTCCCCGCTCCGCGCGCCGGCGTTTGAGGTTGCGGGCGAGCGCCTGGGTGAGCTGGTCGAGATCCGACACATTCCGTCCATCGTGTTGAATGACAGGGTCAAAAATACCGCACTACCGTGTGCTGAACTCCATCGTTCACCGCACGGTACTGCGAGGCCGCCATGACCGCACTGTTCGCCCTGGCCACCGCTCTGCTCTGGGGGCTGGCCGACTTCGGCGGCGGGCTGCTGACCCGGCGGGTGCCCGCGCTGACCGTGGTGGTGGTCTCGCAGTCCCTCGCGGTGGCCGTCCTCGGGGTGGTCGTGGTGGCCACGGGCGCGTGGCGGGAGGCCGGACCGCAGCTCTGGTACGCGGTGGGCGCCGGGGTCGTCGGGCCGGTGGCGATGCTCTGCTTCTACAAGGCGCTCGCGCTGGGGCCGATGGGGGTGGTCTCCCCGCTGGGCTCGCTCGGTGTCGCCGTGCCCATCGGCGTCGGGCTGCTCCTGGGCGAGCGGCCCGGGCTGCTCCAGTTCGCCGGGATCGGGGTCGCCGTGGCGGGGATCGTCCTCGCCGGGGGGCCCGAGCTGCGCGGGGCGCCCGTGCGGCGGCAGGCCATCGCGCTCACCCTCGTCGCCGCGCTCGGTTTCGGCGCGGTGATGGCGCTGATCGCCGAGGCGTCGGCCACGCTCACCGGGCTGTTCCTCGCGCTCTTCGTCCAGCGGGTCACCAATGTGGCGGTCGGCGGTGCGGCGCTGTACGCCTCGGTCGCGCGCGGCGCGCGGGCGCTGCCGGAGGACGGCGGATGGCCGGTCGTACGGGCCTCGCTCCCCGCGCTCGCCTTCGTGGGGCTCGCGGATGTGGCGGCCAACGGCACCTACTCGATCGCCGCGCAGAGCGGTCCGGTGACGGTCGCGGCCGTGCTGGCCAATCTCTACCCGGTGGTGACGGTCCTGGCGGCGCTGGTCCTGCTGCGGGAGCGGCTGCGGGTGGTGCAGGCGGCGGGCGCGGGCCTCGCCCTGGTGGGCACCGTACTGCTCGCCACGAAGTGAACGGGGCGGCCCGAGGGAGCGGGGGCGGCCCGGCGGGGGCGGGAGCGGTTCGGGGAAAGCGGGGGCGGCCCGGCGGGGGCGGGAGCGGTTCGGGGAAAGCGGGAGCGGCCCGGCGGGGGCGGGAGCGGTTCGGCGAGGCGGGAGCCGCCCCGGGGTCAGGAGCCGTCCTCGGACCTCTCCAGCTCGGCGAGGGCGAGCAGCTGCTCCGGGGTGATGCCGTCCGGGAGCGGCACCGGGGCCGGTGTCCGCAGCGGGGGGCGCCAGCCCTCGACCGGGTCCCAGCTCCGCACCACCCGCGCGGGGGCCCCGGCCACCACACAGTGGTCGGGCACCTCTCCGCGTACGACCGCTCCCGCCGCGACCACGACATTGCGGCCGAGCCGCGCGCCGGGCAGCACCACGGCTCCGGTCCCCAGCCAGCAGCCGGGTCCGATCTCCACCGGTTCGGTGCGCGGCCACTGCTTGCCGACGGGCTCGTGCGGGTCGTCGTAACTGTGGTTGGTGGAGGTGATGTAGACATACGGGCCGCAGTAGGTGTCCGAGCCGATGGAGACCCGGGTGTCGGCGATGACATGGCTGCCCCGGCCGAGGACGACCCCGTCGCCGAGGGTCAGGATCGGATCGGCGCCCAGGTCGAGGCCGGGCATCATGCCCGCCGTGAGGGTGACCTGCTCGCCGATGACGCAGTGGTCGCCCAGCTCGATCCACGCCTCGCCGAAGACGGTGCCCTGCGGAAAGGCCAGCCGGGTGCCGTGGCCCAGCCGGCGGAACCGCAGCCGGCCGGGGCGCTCGGCGGTGACGGCGCCCGCCCGCTGCGTCCACTGCCAGCCACGGTGGACGGCGCGGCTGACCGCGCTCCGCCACCAGCGCGCAGGCGAGGAGAACGTGTTTCTGTTTCTGGGCACCCGGTCACGGTAATCGGCGGGACCTGGGCCGTTCAGGGACCCGGGCTGTGATGTTCGCCCCATGGAGGGGGCTCCGGCGGTCCGTGCCCCGCCTCCCCGGAGCGGCCCCCGCACCCTCCGGACGCCTCAGCGGATGGCTGAAAACCGACGCTCGAACCCGCCGGTCGACCCTTCGGAATCAGGCCGTTCGGCGGGATCTCCGCGCCCGGGGGCCCCGCACCGTCGGCCCGGACGGGGTTCTCGGCACCACCGAAGGGTTCCTGTGGAATTCGCCGTCTATCACGATCCATCCGCCGAGGCGGTCACTTCGGGACTAAGTCAACCGTTCTGCGTGCTCGGGGCCCCGACCGGACTCGTTGGCCATGGCACGTGACTACCATGAGCGCGACATACGTGCGGAAGATCACCGTCAACTTTTGGTGACCGCGCCTGTGTTCTGCCGATCCAAGCAACGAGGGACCGCATGTCAGTGCCAGTCGCCCCCAAACCGCGCAGGATACGAACACCTCGGCCCCAGTCCACGGCCGTACCGCTGGTCTCGGTCGTCCTGGCCGGGGCGGCCGGCGGCGCGGCGACAGCGGCGGCACCGGACGCGGCCCGCTCCTGGGTCGCCGTCACCGCCCTGGCCGCCTGGGTCTGGGTGGCCGTGACCGTGGCCGTGGGAGTCATGAGCGCGCGCCGGGCCCACTCCGCCGCGGCCGCCACCACCGCCGAACTCCGCTCGGTCCAGGCCCAGTCGTCGCGGTCCGCCGCGGAATCCGCCCATCTGACCAATGTCACCTTCCCCACCGTCGTCAAGCGGCTGCGGGACGGCGAGAGCGCGGGCTCGGCGGTCGCCGCCACGGCCCCGCCGTCGGACCCCCAGCTCCGCCGGATGCTCCAGCTGTTCGCGGCCGAACTGGCCGCGGGTGAACTGCGGGCCGCGACGGCGGAGTCCGGGCGCGCCGGAGCCGTACAGCAGCTGAACCGGGCGGCGGGCGAGCTGGACCGGCTGACCGGCGCGACCCTGCCCGCCGCCATCGAGCGGCTGCGCGGCGGGGCGTCCGCCGGTACCGCGCTGGCCGAGCTGGACCCGCCGGCCGATGCGCGGCTGCGGGCGATCCTGGACCTGGTGGTCCGGGAGTTCGCCTTCAGCGAGCGCCGCGCGGCGGCGGCCCAGGGCGCGAGCGCCAAGGTGCTGAGCCGGGTTCAGGCCAAGGCCGTGAGCATGCTGGCCGATCTCCGCGACATGCAGGATCGTCACAGCGAAGAGGTGTTCGGGGATCTGCTCCGGCTCGATCACAACACCTCACAGCTCGGTCTGCTCACCGACCGGCTGGCGCTGCTGATGGGCGGCCGGGCGAGCCGGGCGTGGAACAAGCCGATCGTGATGGAGTCCATCCTGCGCGGCGCCGTCGGCCGGATCGCCGCCTACCAGCGGGTCCGGCTGCACTCCACCAGCACCGCGGCCGTCGCCGGCTACGCCGCCGAGGGCGTGATGCATCTGCTCGCCGAGCTGATGGACAACGCGGCCAACTTCTCCCCGCCCATCGACGAGGTCCATGTCTATGTGGAGGAGCGCACGGCCGGACTGGTCGTCACCATCGAGGACAGCGGACTGAAGATGGCCGACGCCGCGATGCGGCGCGCCGAGGAGGCCGTCTCCGGCCGCTTCCAGGATCTCGCCCATCTGCAGAGCACCCGGCTCGGACTGGTCGTGGTGGGCCTGCTGGCCTCCAAGTACCACATGAGCGTGAGCTTCCGGCCCTCGTCGCGCGGCGGCACCGGGGTCGTGGTGCTCTTCCCGCCGCAACTGCTGCACCAGACGCGGACGGCCGCCCCGGAGCCGGTGGAGCAGCGCCCCCAGGCGCCCGCCGCCGCGCCGGTCCGGACGGCCGAGCGGGCCCGCGAGCACCCCCAGGCGCCCGCGCCGGCCCCGGTGACCGCGCCTGCCGCGCGGATGCCGGACCCCGCCGTACCCGCCCAGCGCCCCCTGCCGCCCCCGGCCCCCGACGCCCCCCGGGGCGCGACCCCGGGCGGTCTGCCCGTACGCCCTCCGGGGCGCACCATGGCCGCCGCCGACCGGGGCCGCCCGGAGCCGGACGCCCGCTCCGCCGGTGCGTCCGCCCCCACCCGGCCCGGGCGGGACGCCGGGACCCAGTTCGGCGCCTTCCACCGGGCACGCAAGGCCCAGGACGACCGGCGGGACGGATCGCCGGAGCAGTGACCGCCGGGGCGGGTGCCCCTGATGAACCACACCCCGAACCACCCCTGATGTCTACGCGGACAGGAGGCACGGGCCGGTGGCCGGACCGTCCGGCGACACCGCCCCACGCAGCTCATGCAGACCACCGACAACAGCCTGACCTGGCTACTGGAAAGCCTGCTCGACCGGACCCCGGGCACTCGCCACGCCCTGGTGCTCTCCCGGGACGGGCTCAAGCTCTGCTGGACCCCCCATCTCACCCTCGACCAGGCCGACCAGCTCGCCGCGATCTGCTCCGGCATCCAGGCCCTGGCCCAGGGCGCCTCGGTCGAGTTCGGCAACGGCAACGGCGGCGTACGGCACTCGATGACCGAGTTCCACGGCGGGCTGCTCTTCATCGTGGAGGCGGGCGCGGGCGCGCATCTGGCCGTCGTCGCCGATGACGGGGCGGACCCCGGTGCCGTGGGCCACCAGATGACCGAGTTGGTCGAGCAGATCGGCGAGCATCTCCGGGCGGAACCGCGCACCCCCTCGGAGAACCGGCTTTCATGACGCCGCGCCGCCCCGTCGACCTGGGTGACCCCGACCGGCTCTATACCGTCACCGGTGGCCGCAGCCGGGCCGATGACGAGAAGTTCGACCTGGTGACCCTGGTCGTCAGCGAGTGCGAACCGACACCGGGAATGCAGTCGGAACATGTACGGATTCTCGAACTGTGCCGCCGCCCCATCGCGGTCGTGGAAATCTCCGCCGAGCTGAAGCTGCCGATCACGGTGGTGCGCATCCTGCTGGGCGATCTCCAGTCGACGGGGCGGATCACCGCCCGGCATCCCCGGGTGGGTCGCTCACTCGTCGATCTGCCCGACTCGGCCCTCTTGGAGGAGGTGCTCCATGGACTCCGCAATCTCTGAACTGCCCGGCCGCACCCCGCTGGCCGAATCCGCCGACACCGGACTGAAGATCGTCATCGTGGGCGGCTTCGGGGTCGGCAAGACCACCCTGGTGAGATCGGTCAGCGAGATCCGACCGCTGAACACCGAGGAGGTGATGACCCAGGCGAGCATCGGGGTGGACGAGCCCGCCGGCCTCAGCGGGAAGACCACCACCACGGTGGCCTTCGACTTCGGCCGGATATCCCTGAACGAACGCATGGTGCTGTACTTGTTCGGCGCCCCGGGCCAGGAGCGCTTCTGGTTCCTGTGGGACGGCCTCTTCTCCGGGACGCTCGGTGCCGTGGTGCTGGTCGACACCCGCCGGATGAGCGACTCCTGGTACGCCGTCGACCGGCTCGAACACCACCGGACCCCGTTCGTGGTGGCGGTCAACCGCTTCGACGGCGACCACGCGGCGTTCTCGCTGGAGGAGATCCGCCAGGCGCTGGCGCTCCCCGCCCATGTGCCGCTGATCGAGTGCGACGCCCGGGTCCGCTCGTCCGGCAAGCAGGTTCTGATCAGCCTTGTCGACCACCTTCACGAACTGGCCAGGGCCAGGGAGACGACATCATGACCGAACGCACCGGATACGACTCCCGCGGGCCCGGCGGCGGCCCGCCGGCGGGCTGTCCCGCCCACGGGGGCGCGATCCCGCTCAGCGGGCTGGAGTTCCAGCAGACCCCCTCCGAGCTGTACCGCTCCCTGCGCCGGGAGCACGGGGCGGTCGCTCCGATCCTGCTCGACGGCGGGGTGCCGGCCTGGCTGGTGCTCGGGTACGCCGAGGTCAGCTATGTGACCGGCCATGACGAGCTCTTCGCCCGTGACTCCCGCCGCTGGAACCAGTGGCCGAACATCCCGCCGGACTGGCCGCTGATGCCGTTCGTCGGCTACCAGCCCTCCGTGCTGTTCACCGAGGGGCCCGAGCACCAGCGCAGGGCCGGGGTGATCACCCAGGCCCTGGAGGGGGTCGACCAGTTCGAGCTGGCGCAGTGGTCGCGGGCCATCGCCCACCAGCTGATCGACTCCTTCGCCGGCAGCGGACGGGCCGAGCTGATGGCCTCGTACGCCCACGCGCTGCCGATGCGCGCCGCGGTCCAGATGTGCGGGATGCCCGCCGGGGGCGAGGACACCGAGGATCTGGTGACGGATCTGCGGATTTCGCTGGACGCCGGGGAGGGCGACGACCCGGTGGCCGCCTACGTCCGTGTGCAGGAGCGGATTCAGCGGCTGGTCAAGGAGAAGCGGGCGGACCCGGGGCCGGATGTCACCTCGCGGATGCTCACCCATCCGGCCGGTCTGACGGACGACGAGATCGTCCAGGACCTGATCTCGGTGATCGCCGCCGCCCAGCAGCCGACCGCCAACTGGATCTGCAACACGCTGCGGCTGCTGCTCACCGACGACCGGTTCGCGCTCAATGTCTCCGGGGGGCGGCTCAGCGTCGGCCAGGCCCTGAACGAGGTCCTCTGGCTGGACACCCCGACCCAGAACTTCATCGGCCGGTGGGCGGTGCGCGACACCCAGCTCGGCGGGCGGCAGATCCGGGCCGGGGACTGCGTGGTGCTGGGGCTCGCGGCGGCCAACACCGATCCGCAGATCTGGCCCGAGGGGCACATCGGCGCCGAGAACTCGGCCCATCTCTCCTTCAGCAACGGCGAGCACCGCTGCCCGTACCCGGCGCCGCTGCTGGCCGATGTCATCGCCCGTACGGCGGTCGAGACACTGATGGAGCGGCTGCCGGACGTGGTGCTCGCCGTGGAGCCGGAGGAGCTGACCTGGCGCCCGTCGATCTGGATGCGCGGGCTGACCTCGCTCCCGGTGCGTTTCACACCGGTCGTACGGTGAGTGGCGCCCGGCGCCGCACCGGGAGCGGGCGCCGGGTCACCCCGCCGTCGGGGTGAAGCGCACGGGCAGCGAGGCCGGGCCCCGGGTGAAGACTCCCTGTTCCCGGGGTTCGAAGCCCTCGGCGAGCCGCAGATCCGGCATGGCGTCGAGGAGCTGGCCGACACCGATCTCCACCTCGGCCCGGGCGAGCAGCGCCCCGACGCAGAAGTGGCGGCCGAGCGCGAAGGCCAGATGGTCGGCGGCGGCGGAGAAGGCGGTGGTCGTGGTGAGGTCGTCGCGGAAGAGGTCGAAGGTGTCGGGCTCGCGGTAGCGGTCGGGGTCGCGGTTGGCCGCGCCGATCAGACAGGTGACGGTGGCTCCGGCGGGGATGGTACCGCCGCTGACCGTCACATCGGCCGCGGTCTGACGCATGATCATATGGACCGGCGGGGTGTGGCGGAGGGTCTCCGCGAAGGCCCGGCCGATCAGCGAGCGGTCCTCGCGCACGGCGGCCAGTTGCTCCGGGTGGCCGAGCAGATTGGCGAAGATGCTGGCGATGGCCTTGTCGGTGGTCTCCCCGCCGGCCGCCAGGAGCAGGCTGCAGAAGGCCTTGATGTCCTCGTCGCTCATCCGCACCCCGTCGACCTCGGCGGCGCAGAGCGTGGAGAGCAGGTCGTCGCCGAGGTTCTCCCGGCGCTCGCGGATGATCGGGAACATGTACTCGGCGAACTCGACGCGGGTGCGCTCACCGGCCGCCGCGACCTCGGGGTCCCCGGCGAGGTTGCCGAGGAAGGCGATGACGGTGGTGTACCAGCCGTGGAAGCGGGCGTGGTCGGCCTTGTCGAGGCCGAGCATGTCGGCGATGACATTGACCGGGAAGCGGGTGGCGAAGGAGCTGACCAGGTCGGTGGAGCCGGTGTGGCGGAAGGTGTCGATGAGGTCGCGGGCGTTGCGCTCGATCACCGGGAGGAACTTCTCCTGGAGGTCGGTGCCCCGGAAGGCGGGGGCGACCAGCGCCCTGCGCACGGCGTGCTCCCGGCCGCTGAGCTGAAGGATCGTTTTGCCGTGGACGGGCTCGATCTGCCAGTCGTAGTTGTCCGTGGTGTAGAGCGACTCCTTGTCCTTGAAGGCGCGTTCGACGTCCTCGTACCGCGAGATGAGATAGCTCTGCGTCGGTTCATGCCACAGGAGAGGGGCGCTCTCCCGCATCGCGCTGTACACCGGGTAGGGGTTCGCGGCGAACTCGGGCGACAGGATGTCGGGAATGTGGTGGGTGGTGACCATGGACGCTCCCTTGGGTAACGGACTACATGCACCACGTTATTGACCATTCGTCGGCCAAAACAGATGGATCTTGGCCGAATTTGATTGTTGTGCCGCGCGCGGCGGTTCCGGAGGCGGCTCGGTCGGCCGTTTGGTCCGGAATGAGGGCGATTCATCCTGAATGAGCGCCGGACCGGTCCGGCGGAACCGGGTCCGCCACGGATCGATCCGCGTCAGCCCCTGGGGGTCGCCTCGCGGTGCGCCCCGGCCAGCTCCTGGTACAGGGCGGCGTTGCGGACGATGTCCGCGCGCTCCTCCCCGGTCAGCTCGCGCCGGACCTTCGCGGGCACCCCCGCGACCAGGGAGCCCGGCGGAACCCGCATCCCCTGGGGCACCAGCGCCTGGGCGGCGACGAGGGAGCCTGCGCCGATGCGGGCGCCGTTGAGCACGGTCGCGCCCATGCCGATGAGGACATCGTCCTCGACCGTGCAGCCGTGCAGCACGGCGTTGTGGCCGACGGAGACCCGCTCGCCGACCGACACCGGGAAGCCGGGGTCGACATGGACCGTGCAGTTGTCCTGGATGTTGGAGCCGGCGCCGATGACGATGGGGCCGCAGTCGGCGCGCAGCACCGCGTGGTACCAGACACCGGAGCCGGGGCCGAGGGTGACCTCGCCGACCACCACGGAGGTGGGGGCGGTGAAGGCGTCCGGCGCGATGTCCGGGTCCTTGCCGCCCACGCCCGCGATCCATGCCTGTGCCGTCATCGCCCGCTCCCCTCCCGGCGCGCACCCCAGCGGCGCACGCCGGGCAGCCTACCCAGCGGGTGATCAGGAGTGGGGGCGCAGGGTCCAGACGATGGTCATCTCGCCGGTGACGGCGCCGTCCGCGCGCTGGATGGCGATATGCACCGGGAACTCGGGCCGGCCGCCGCCGTCCAGTTCGGCGACGACATCGGCGGCGGGCCGGCCGAGGGTCGCGGTCGCGGTGACCTCGCCCATCGCCAGCTTCCTGTAGCCGATCTCGGCCCGGACGGCGAGCGGGACGGCGCGGCTCAACTGGTCGCCGAAGGCGGCGAGGACGACGGCACCGCTCGCCGACTCCGCGAGGGTGAACATCGCGCCGGCGTGCGGGCCGCCGACATGGTTGTGGAAGTCGCTCTGGTCCGGCAGGCGCAGCACCGCGCGTTCGGCGGTGGTCTCCAGGAAGGCGAGGTTGAGGGTGCGGGCCATGGGGACGGTGGCGGCGAGCATCTCGCCGACGGACATCTGATCAGCGCTCATGGCCGCGATGTTACCGGCGGGTAGTACGGTTGGCCATCCCCGCGGTCCGGCGATGGGGAGCGCCCGGGCTCCCGGTCTCCCGGGTCCGCGGCGGACCAGGGTCTTCCGTTTGGATCGGGCCGGATCAGTGAGCGGGGTCCGGTGCCGTGCGTCGCGGGGCGGAGGACTGAGCCACCGCGGTGGGGGCACCTTCCGCGCCCGCCAAAGGGCACGCGGGCACAGGGGCACAGGGGCACAGGGGCGATGGGCGACGACGCGGCGGGGCGCGGTGCCAGGGCACGCGAGCCCAGCAAGATCCCAGCGGAAGGCCCCAGGTGCTCGGCGATCCGGGCCGCCGCCGCGCCGGTTGCGCGCCGGTCCCGCGCCGGTTCCGCGCCGGTCCCGCGCCGGTCCCGCGCCGGGAACCCGGGCTTCCGGCGGGGCGGAAGTGGCCTGTGTGACACCGCGCCTCTATGGTTACTCGCCATGTGGCCAGGACAGCAGCCGCCCGGGGGCGAGAACCCGCAGCAGCCCAACCCGTACCAGCAGGGGCAGCAGCAGCCCAACCCGTACCAGCGGCCGGGGCAGCAGCCACCCGGCCCGTACCAGCAGCCGAATCCGTATCACCAGCCCGGGTTTCAGCAGCCGAACCCCTACACCCAGCCGACCGTGGCGCGGCCCATGGCCACCGCCGCCCCCGGGGGTCCGGGGGGCGGTGGCGGACGCGGGCGGACCGCGCTGGTCGCGATCGTGGCCGCCACGGCGGTGGTCGCCGCCGCCGTGATCACCGCGACCGTGGTCCTGCGGGACAACGGGACCGGCGGGGACACGGACGGCAAGGCCCCGGCGGCGAACGCCTCGGACCAGGACGGTACGAGCACCTCCGTACCGCCGTCCCCGGCCGACGGGGCAGCGGGCGCGCCCTCGTCACCGGCGGAGAACCCGCGCGGGACGGAGGACGTCGAGCCGACCATCCCGGGCTGGAAGGTGGTCACCAACCCCAAGCACGGCACCCGGTTCGACGTACCGCCCCAGTGGACCGTCGCCGGCGCCGGGATCAGCACCTTCCTGGAGGACGAGAAGAAGGGCGGCGGGGTCCCCCTGGTCACCATGTCCGCCCCGGCCCATCTGAAGCCCAGGTGGTGCATCGACGACTCGGGCGGGCTGACCCGGACCTCCGGGCTGGCCACCGCCGGCACCAAGGGCGGCAAGGGCGCCAAGGACACCCGGACGGCCGCCTACAACGAGGCGGGCGTCTGGGCGTGGGGCGCCTTCGCGCAGAAGGAGCCCAAGGGCACCGTCTCCATCACCCCGGCCAAGCCCTACACGACCGCGTCGGGACTGCGCGGCAGCAGGGCGACGGCGACGGCGGACGGGGTCCGGAAGAAGTCGAAGTGCGCCAGTGACGGCAAGTCGGTGGCGTTCACCTTCAAGGACGCCACCGGGGAGTTCAGGACCTGGGTGCTGTACGCCGCCGCGGGCGTCCCCGACGAGGTCCCGGACGCGACGATCGACCGGGTGCTGTCCACCTTGCGGGCGGTGGGGAAGCCGGCGGGCTGAGGGGACACCGGCGGGGCAGGTGTCCCTGCGGGGCAGGGCGGGGCGGAGGGGAAGGCAGCAGGTTTTCGGGGGCCGGGCTCGCACCGGTCTCGGTCCGGCCCTCCGGCGGCGCGAGGGGACACCGGCCGCTCCGGGCCCGGCGGGCCGGGTGAACACCCCCGGCGAGGCCGGCTCCCCGGCGGGCGGGAGGCCCGAGGGATGCGGGGCCCGCCCGCAGGCCGGAAATTCCTTTGAGTGACGGGGACGGCGGCAGGCATAGTCCCAGGGTGACGAAACCCTCCGCCCCGCCCCGCACCCGTTTCGCCCGGCCCGCCTGGGCCGGCCGCAACTACACCCTGCTGACCGGGGCGGCGATCGTCACCAACCTCGGCAGCCACGGCTCGCTGATCGCCGCGGCGTTCGCGGTGATCGAGACGGGTGGCGGCGCCCGGGAGGTGGGTCTGGTCGCCGCTGCGCGCACCGTACCGCTCGTGTTCTTCCTGCTGATCGGCGGCGCGGTGGCCGACCGGGTGCCCCGCCACCGGGTGATGGTCGCCGCCAACGCCCTCAACTGCGTCTCCCAGGCGGCCTTCGCCGTCCTGGTGCTCGCCGGGGAGCCACAGCTCTGGCAGATGATGGCGCTGACCGCGCTGGCGGGCACCGGTACGGCGTTCTTCAACCCGGCGGCTGAGGGCATGCTGCTCTCCAGCGTCAGCGGCGAGCAGGCCAGCCGCGCCTTCGCGCTCTTCCGGATGGCCACACACGGCGCGGCCATCGGCGGCGCGGCACTCGGCGGCGCCATGATCGCGGCGATCGGTCCCGGCTGGGTACTGGCCGTGGACGCCGCCGCTTTCGCGGTCGCGGGTGCCCTCCGCGCCTTCCTCGATGTCAGCCATATCGCCCCGCGCACCGCCGGCGGCGGGCTCGTCTCCGATCTGCGCGAGGGGTGGCGGGAGGTCGCCGGCCGGCCGTGGCTGTGGGCGATCATCATCCAGTTCACCGTGGTCGTGGCCGTCGTCGGCGCGGCGGAGGGGGTCTACGGACCGCTGGTCGCCCGGGACGAACTGGGCGGGGCGCGCCCCTGGGGGCTGGCGCTCGCCGCGTTCGGCGTGGGCACCGTCCTCGGCGCGGTGCTGATGATGCGCTGGAAGCCGCGCCGGCTGCTGCTCGCCGGGACGCTCTGCGTCTTCCCGCTCGCCGCGCCGTCGGCGGCGCTCGCGGTGCCGCTGTCGCCCGCGGGGCTGGCGCTGGTGATGCTGGTGAGCGGGATCGCGATCGAGGTCTTCGGCGTCACCTGGATGACGGCCCTGCACCAGGAGATACCCGAGGACAAGTTCTCCCGGGTCTCGGCGTACGACTGGTTCGGCTCCACCGCGATGCTCCCGGTGGCCACGGCGCTCGCCGGACCGGCGGAGAGCGCCTTCGGGCGCGGCACGGCCCTGTGGGGGTGTTCGGCGCTGATCGTGCTGGTGACGGCGCTGGTGCTGCTGGTGCCCGAGGTACGGAATCTGACGCACCGCCGGGAGCCGGCCGAGGCGCCGCGGACTCCGGGGCCCGTCGCCGAGCCGGTCCCGGAGCGGGCCCCGGGGGAGGCCGCCGGGCGGTCAGCCGATGCCGAAGGAGCCGTGGGGCGGCTCGGGTGACGCCCGGGCGGTCCGGTCCGTGACCGGTGCCGCGCGGCCGGTGAGCCGGGCCAGGGCGGCCCCGTGGACCACGCGGGCGGGGAAGGGGTCGGCCGCGGCCCGGCGGGCGAGGGCGGCGAGATCGGCGGGGGTGTCGGAGGCGAGGAGCACCACATTGCCGAAGCGCCGGCCGCGCAGCACCGCCGGTTCGGCGATGAGCGCGAGTTCCGCGAAGACCGTGCCGAAGGTGGCGAGCTGGGAGCGGAGGAAGGCGAAGGGCGCTCCGTCGGCGAGGTTCGCTGCGTGGACCCCGCCGGGGCGCAGCACCCGGGCGGCGGCACGGGCGTACTCGACGGAGGTCAGATGAGCGGGGACGCGTGAGCCGCCGAAGACATCGGCGACGACGACATCGGCCGAGCCGGCCGGCGCCCGTTCGACCCAGTCGCGCGCGTCGGCCGCCTGGACGCCGGTGTCCGAGCCGGCGGGCAGCGGCAGCACCTCCGCGACCAGGTCGAGCAGCCCCCGGTCGGCCTCGACGACCTGCTGCCGTGAGCCGGGGCGGGTGGCGGTGACATAGCGGGGCAGGGTCAGCGCGCCGCCCCCGAGGTGGAGCACGTCGAGCGGGGTGCCGTCGGGGGTGTGGCAGTCGATGACATGGGCGAGCCTGCGGGCGTACTCGAACTCCAGATGGGTGGGGTCGTCGAGGTCGACATAAGACTGGGGCGCGCCGTCGACCGTCAGCAGCCAGGCGTGTGCCCGGTCGATGTCGGGCATCAGCTTGGCGGTGCCGTGATCCACGGGGCGGGTTACGGGGATGGGCTCGTCCACGGGGGCATTGTCGTACAGCGAGGGGGTGGGGTGGGCCGGGGGGCTTGTCCTCCGGACCCGGGCGGGCTGGGATAGGTGGCCGCACAGAGCGGGATCGGTGCCGGGGCAGATCGGACCGGTGCGGGGTCCCGGGCACCAGGGTCCGTCCTCAAACGCCGGACAGGCTGGGATAAGCGGCCGGACCGGACGGAACGGGTCCAGGACACAGGCCGGAAAGGGTGACCGCACAGGGCAGGACCGGTGCCGAGGCAGATCGGACCGGTGCGACGTCCCCGGCACCAAGGTCCGTCCTCAAACGCCGGACAGGCTGGGATGAGCAACCGGACCGGACGGAACGGGTCCAGGACACAGGCCGGAAAGGGTGACCGCACAGAGCGGGATCGATGCCGGACACAGGCCGGAAGGGGTGCCGGGCAAGGTGAGGTCGGTGGCCTGGCGGGCCGGGAAGGTGGAGCCCCGCCTCCCCCGTTTCGGGGGAGGCGGGGGACAGGGGCTACAGGACCCCCGTCACGGTTCCCGCGCCGACGGTGCGGCCGCCCTCGCGGATGGCGAAGCCGAGGCCGGGCTCCAGCGGGACGGCGCGCCCCAGTTCGACGGTCATGGCGACCGTCTCGCCCGGCCGGGCGACGGCCGCCTCACCGAGGTCGATGTCCCCGACCACGTCCGCCGTGCGGATGTAGAACTGCGGCCGGTACCCGGTGGACACCGGGGTGGTGCGACCCCCCTCCCGTCCCGAGAGCACATACACCCGCGCGGTGAAGCGACGGCTCGGAGTGACGCTGCCGGGCGCCGCGACCACATGCCCGCGCCGTACCGCGTCCCTCGGCAGTCCGCGCAGCAGCAGCGCCACGTTGTCACCGGCCTCCGCCGACTCCATCGGCTTGCCGAAGGTCTCAACCCCGGTGACGACGGTCTCGGTGTCCGCGCCCAGCACCTGGACGCGGTCGCCGACGCGCACGGTCCCCCGCTCGACCGCGCCGGTCACGACGGTGCCGCGCCCGGTGATGGTGAGGACGTTCTCCACCGGGAGGAGGAACGGCGCGTCCGTGTAGCGGACGGGGACCGGCACATAGGTGTCGACGGCGTCGAGCAGGGCCTCGATGGAGGCGGTCCAGCGCGGCTCGCCGGCCAGCGCCCCGAGCCCGGAGACCCGTACGACCGGAACCGTGTCACCGCCGTAGCCGTGGGCGGTGAGCAGCTCCCGGACCTCCAGCTCGACCAGGTCGGTCAGTTCGTCGTCGCCCGCGTCGGCCTTGTTGAGCGCGACGACGATGTGGTCGACGCCGACCTGGCGGGCGAGCAGGACGTGTTCGGCGGTCTGGGGCATGACCCCGTCGAGCGCGGACACCACCAGGATCGCCCCGTCGAGCTGGGCGGCCCCGGTGACCATGTTCTTGATGTAGTCGGCGTGGCCCGGCATGTCGATGTGCGCGTAGTGGCGGGTGTCGGTCTCGTACTCGACGTGCGCGATGTTGATGGTGATGCCGCGCTGGGCCTCCTCGGGAGCCCTGTCGATGCGGTCGAAGGGGACGAATCCGGCGGTGCCGCGCTCGCTGAGGACCTTGGTGATGGCGGCGGTCAGCGTGGTCTTGCCGTGGTCGACATGGCCGACGGTGCCGATGTTGAGGTGCGGCTTGGTGCGGACGTACGCGGTCTTGGTCATGGTCTTGTCCGTGACTTCCCTCGGATGCAGATCGCGCGAAGCGTGTGAGGACCCCCGGGCTCTGCCGACCCTCCCCCTGTGGGGTCCCGCCGGACGATCCGGAGAGGGTCAGCTTCGGGTGCCGCCGGCGATGGCGGCCACGGCCGGAGGAAGAACGGCTTCGCCGCTGGTGAGGAGGGTGGCGGGGAGGACGGCAGCCTTCGGCGCGCCCGCGACTGCGGGGGGCGCTGCGAGGAAGGCGTACCGGGTCATGAAGCAAATAATCGCCGACCGGCCGTCGGCGGTCGAACGGTTTTCCCGGCGCCGGGAGGACGGCCCCAGGCCGTGGTGGTGAGGGCCATTACGGCGATCACATCCGGTCGTCGGTTAGTCTCCCCGGATGTTCGAGCCCGTCCCCAGGCCCTCTTCCGGTCTCGCCCTCCGCTGTACCAGGGTGCTGCTCTCACCGTGGTCACGGCTTTCGCTCCTGCTGCTGATGCTGGCCTCGGCCGGAGTCCTGGTGCTGCTGTACGAGCCACAGCGGCTGCTCTCGGACGGCTGGCCGGCCGCCCGGCTGAGCGGGGCGGCGGCCGTGGTGCTGTACGCCCTGGCGTACGGGGTGTGCACCGCCGCCTTCGTGCCCCGGCCGATCCTCAACCTGGCGGCGGGGGCGCTGTTCGGCTCCCAGGCGGGGCTGGTGTCGGCGCTCGCGGGAACCGTGCTGGGCGCGGGTATCGCCTTCACTCTCGGCCGGCTGCTCGGACAGGACGCGCTGCGGCCCCTGCTGAAGGGCAAGGTGCTCAAGGCCGCTGACGGCCAGTTGAGCCGGCACGGCTTCCGGTCGATGCTGGCGATACGGCTCTTCCCCGGTATTCCGTTCGCCGCCGCCAACTACTGCGCCGCGGTCTCCCGTATGGGTTATACGCCGTTTCTGCTGGCCACGGCTGTGGGGTCCATTCCGAACACCGCCGCTTATGTGGTGGCGGGTGCCCGCGCGGGGTCCCCGACTTCGCCGGCTTTTCTGATCGCGATGGGATTCATCGTGGTCACCGGTCTGATCGCGGCGTCACTCGCCTGGCGTAAACGGCATGGTCTGCGCGCGAGCTGACGGACCACCAGGGCGGTCGCCGCGCGGGCTCCCCGCACCACCGCCCGTACGCCCGCCGGCGCCACCGCCCGCACCTCCGTTCGTACAGAAGATCGCGGGAATTCCGACGGCAACACGGCACTCCGTGTTCACCTCGGGACGCTACGCTGCCTCCCACACTGGCGCATTGATCGGGACCGCACCGCGCCGTCAGACATGATCTTTTCTTGGGTGGCGTAGTTTTCGATGTCCTGGTTCGAATCATTCATCCTTGGGCTGGTCCAGGGGCTGACCGAATTCCTGCCGATCTCCTCCAGCGCTCATCTGCGGCTCACCGCCGCGTTCGCGGGCTGGCACGATCCGGGCGCGGCATTCACGGCGATCACCCAGATCGGCACCGAGACCGCCGTACTGATCTATTTCCGCAAGGACATCGTCAGAATGTGCTCCGCGTGGTTCCGCTCCCTCACCGACAAGGAGATGCGGGCCGACCACGACGCCCGGATGGGCTGGCTGGTCATCATCGGATCGATCCCGATCGGGGTCCTCGGGGTCACCCTCAAGGACCAGATCGAGGGGCCGTTCCGGGATCTGCGGCTCATCGCCACCACCCTGATCGTCATGGGTGTGGTGCTCGGCATCGCCGACCGGCTCGCCGCCCGTGACGAGTCGGGCGGCCGGCACCGGGCCGTGAAGCAGCGCAAGACGCTGGAGGAACTGAGCGTCAGGGACGGTCTGATCTACGGTTTCTGCCAGGCCATGGCCCTGATCCCCGGAGTCTCCCGGTCCGGCGCGACCATCAGCGGCGGCCTGCTGATGGGCTACACCCGCGAGGCGTCGGCCCGCTACTCCTTCCTCCTCGCCATCCCCGCGGTGCTCGCCTCGGGGGCGTACGAACTCAAGGACGCGGGCGAGGGCCATGTGTCCTGGGGCCCCACGATCTTCGCCACCGTCATCGCCTTCGCCGTCGGCTACGCGGTCATCGCGTGGTTCATGAAATACATCACTAGCAAAAGCTTTATGCCGTTTGTGATCTACCGCGTCCTCCTGGGGATTGCCCTGTTCATCCTGGTCGGGACGGACACGCTGAGTCCCCACGCGGGCGAGTCCGGTGACTGATGTGTGACGTAACAGGGGAGACGGCTCCACCGGGAGGCCGTAATCTGTTCGCATGTCCCCCCTTCCGCACGAGCCAGAGACTGCCCTGTCCGCCGCCGAGCTCAACGCCCGCATCCGCGAGCTGTGGGCCGATGGGCAGCTGCCCGAGGACCGGCGGGCGGAGTACGAGGCGCTCGTCCTGAAGTGGGCGGCCGCGGCGCTGGAGCGCGGCGGGGACGACGGTGTGGAGCACGCCGCCTGAGCACCCCGGCCCGGCGCCCCGATCCGGCGTCCCGGCCCGGGCCCGCCGACCGGGCACCCGGTGTCCGGGCCCACCTCCCGGACCCACCCTCCCGGGCACCCGGCAGCGTCCGCGCACCCGGCCTGCGGGCACTCCCGCCCGTGGTGGTCCCCGCCGGACGCGGCCGGTCACCGGCCCCGGCTCGGCTAGCCTGGCTGCACGATGAACCGTTTGAGCACGCAGTGGGGCGACATCGCGCTCGCCCGCTTCCCCGAGGACCCGCGCGACCCCCTCCGCGCCTGGGACGCCGCCGACGAGTATCTGCTGCGGCAGCTCGGCGAGACCTCCCCCGATCTCTCCGGGACCGTGGCCGTCGTCGGCGACCGGTGGGGCGCCCTGGCCACCTCGCTCGCCGCCCACGGGCCCGTGCAGATCACCGACTCCTTTCTCGCCCAGGAGGCGACCCGCGCGAATCTCACCCGCAACGGCCTCACCGCCCCGGACGCCCCCTTGGGCGGTGTGCGGATGCTCTCCGCCCGGGACACCCCGCCGGAGCGGGTCGATGTGCTGCTCGTGCGCGTGCCCAAGAGCCTCGCCCTCCTGGAGGACCAGCTCCACCGGCTGGCGCCCGCCGTGCACGCGGGAACCCTGGTCATCGGCACCGGCATGGTCAGTGAGATCCACACCTCGACCCTGCGGACCTTCGAACGGATCATCGGCCCCACCAGGACCTCGCTGGCGGTGCGGAAGGCCCGGCTGATCTTCTGCACCCCCGACCCCGCGCTCAGCCCCGGCCCCAGCCCCTGGCCGCTGCGGTACGACCTCCCGGACGGCACCGGCGCCCTCGCGGGCCGCACGGTCACCAACCACGCGGGCATCTTCTGCGCCGACCGGCTCGACATCGGTACGCGGCTGTTCCTGCGCAGCCTGCCCGAGCGGCGGGGGCCCGACCGCGTGGTGGACCTCGGCTGCGGCAACGGGGTCGTCGGAACGGCCGTCGCGCTCGCCAACCCGCAGGCGTCGGTGACCTTCGTCGATGAGTCGTTCTCCGCCGTCGCGTCGGCCGAGGCGACCCACCGCGAGAACGCCCCATCGGGCGCGGAGGCCGCGTTCCTGGTGGGCGACGTGCTCTCCGCCGTGGCGGACGGCAGCACCGACCTCGTGCTGAACAACCCCCCGTTCCACTCCCACCGGGCGACGACGGACACCACGGCCCGCCGGATGTTCACCGGAGCCCGCCGGGTGCTGCGCCCCGGCGGCGAGCTGTGGGTGATCGGCAACCGTCACCTCGGGTACCACGTACGGCTGCGCCGCCTCTTCGGCAACTGCGAGGTGATGGCGAGCGACGCCAAGTTCGTGGTCCTGCGGGCCGTCCGGTCCTGACCCGCCCCGTCCGGGGCGCCGCCACCCGCACCGCCCCGGACGGGGAAGATCGACCGTTTGCCGGACAACAGTGCGCGCCGGGCGTGCAGAGCCCTTGGCCTGGGGGCCGCACTGCCCGAAACTGAGCCGATGACGCAGCGCGTGGATCTCGCGACAGTGATGGACCGGCTGGCCATCGATGACCTGGTGACCCGTTACGCGGTGGCGGTGGACGACGCCGACTGGGACGGCTACCGGGCCCTGTTCACCCCCGACGGACGGGTGGACTACCGCGACTCGGGCGGGATCGAGGCCCCGGCGGCGGCGGGCGCCGACTGGCTGGCCAAGGCGATGGGGACCTTTCCCGTACGGCAGCATCTGATCGTCAACCGCAGGCTGCGGCTCCAGGATCTGGGCGGTTACCCGGGGGACGGCGCCGATGTGCAGGCGGACTACCTCGCCGTGCTGCGGACGGACACGGGGGAGGAACTCTCCTCCGGGGGCCGCTACGCCATCGCGGCCGTGCGCACCGACGACGGCTGGCGGCTGAACGGTGTGGTCTCCCGGGAGAAGTGGCGGCGCGCCGCCGGGGCGCTCCCCGGGTAGGCGGCGGCGTTCCCCGGGCGCGCTCCGGGTGGGCGGTGGCGCCGGGGCCTGCCGGGTGGACCACGGAGCGGGTGCGGCGACACACTGAAGGGGCACGCCCGCCCGCGGGTGGCCTCGGGGCGGGACGAGGAGGCACGGAATGCGGATGCCGACCGGCCGGCCGGCGGACCCCGGGTCCGGGGTTCCCCCCGCTCACGCGGCCCCCGGGGACCGGGCTCCGGGCGGGCGCGGCCGGAGCGCCTCCGTACGGCGCGCGCTGGCCGCCCCGGTCGCCGGGGCGCTGCCCGCGCTGGCCTTTCCCGAGCCGTCCCTGTGGTGGTTCGCCTATGTGGCGCTCGTTCCGTGGATGCTGCTGATACGGACCGCGCCCACGGCCCGGCGGGCCGCCTTCGAGGGCTGGCTCGGCGGGGTGGGGCTGGTGATCGCCGTCCACCACTGGCTGATACCGAGCCTCCATGTCTTCATGGTGGTGCTGGCGGCGCTGCTGGGGCTGCTGTGGGCGCCCTGGGGGTGGCTGGTCCGCTCCCTCCTCGGGGCCTCCCCGCCCTCGGGCTCCCGGTCCGGAGCCCCCGGCTCCGGTGGGAGAGGCGGAGGCGGTGGGTGGCGGGTCGCCTCGGCGGTCGTGGTCATCCCCTCGGGGTGGCTGATGATCGAGCTCATCCGGTCCTGGGAGGGGCTCGGCGGGCCCTGGGGGCTGCTGGGGGCGAGTCAGTGGCAGGTCTCCCCCGCGCTGCGGCTGGCCTCCGCCGGAGGCGTGTGGCTGGTGAGCCTGCTGGTGGTGGCGGTGAACACGGTGATCACCGCGGTGATCGCGCTTCCCCGGGCCCGTACGGCGGCGCTCTGCTGCGGGGTGCTCTGCGCCCTGGCGGCGGGAGCGGTGGCCGTCTGGGCCCCGGCGCCCGTGGAGTCCGCCGACCGGCTGCGGATCGCGGTGGTCCAGCCGGGGGTGATCGGTGGCGGGGACTCCGTCGAGCGGCGGTTCGCCCGGGGTGAGGAGCTGACCCGCGCCCTGGCGGGCCGGGACCCCGATCTGGTGGTCTGGGGCGAGAGCAGTGTGGGCGCGGATCTGCGGGAGCGCCCCGATCTGGCGGCACGGCTCGGCGAGCTGTCCCGGGCGGTCGGCGCCCCGCTGCTGGTCAATGTGGACGCCCGCAGCACCGACGCGGCGGGCCGGGACGGGATATTCAAGAGCTCGGTGCTGGTGGGCCCCGACGGCCCGACGGGCGACCGCTACGACAAGATGCGGCTGGTGCCCTTCGGGGAGTACGTCCCGGCGCGGCATCTGCTCGGCTGGGCGACCTCGGTGGGCAGGGCCGCGGGGGAGGACCGGCTGCGCGGCACCCGTCCGGTGGTGATGGATCTGCCGGACGGGCCGCGCGTCGGGCCGCTGGTCTGCTTCGAGTCCGCGTTCCCCGACATGAGCCGGCATCTGGTGCGGGAGGGGGCCGGGCTGCTCGTCGCCCAGTCGGCGACCTCCTCGTTCCAGGAGAGCTGGGCCCCCGCGCAGCACGCGTCGCTCGCGGCGCTGCGGGCGGCCGAGACCGGCCGCCCGGTGGTCCATGCCACGCTCACCGGGGTGAGCGCCGCGCACGGGCCGGACGGTGCCCGGATCGGCCGTCCGCTGGGTACGGAGAGCAGTGCCGCCGCCCTGTACGAGCTTCCGGCGGCGGGCGGGACGACCGCCTATGTCCGTTTCGGTGACTGGCCGGTCGGGGCCGCCGTCGCCGTGCTGGTGGCGTCGGCCGGTGTCCGGGCGGCGGGGCGGCTCAGGCGGTCCGCTCCAGAATCCGCCGCACGATCCGCTCGCACAGCTCATGGGTCCGCAGGGCGTCCCGGGCGCTGAGGACCTTCCCCGCGCGCACGGAGTCGAGGAAGGCCAGCGCCGCCTGCTCGATGCCGCGCTGCCGGGCGACCGGCACCCAGTCGCCG
The DNA here is from genome assembly GCF_040296845.1 of Streptomyces sp. NPDC001985. Classification (NCBI taxonomy): domain Bacteria; kingdom Bacillati; phylum Actinomycetota; class Actinomycetes; order Kitasatosporales; family Streptomycetaceae; genus Streptomyces; species Streptomyces sp. NPDC001985. Next base: position 57,079 of record NZ_JBEOYB010000031.1, on the reverse strand, counting down.
CGCCTGCGGACGCTGGGCTGCCCCTTGTGGTCGACGATCTCGGCGAGATCGCGCACCTCGCGCTTGGTGTCCTGTCCGGAGACCTCCAGGATCTCCTGGGTGGAGCCGCTCCGGCGGTTCATGGTGCCGATGGCGGTGAACCCGTCGCCGGAGAGCTGGAGGACGACGTGGTCCATCAGCCCGTCGGTGACCCGGGCGCGCACATCGGTGTGCTCGACCTCGCCGGGCACCAGGAAGCGGAGGGTGTCCACGACATGGATGAAGTCGTCGAGGACATAGGTGCGGGGGGCCTCGGGGAGCCCGACGCGGTTCTTCTGCATCAGGATCAGCTCGCGCGGGTGCTCCAGGCACTGGGCGTAGGAGGGCGCGAGCCGGCGGTTGAAACCGACGGTGAGGCTGGTGCCGCGTTCCTCGGCCAGCTCCACCAGCGCCTCGGACCGGGCGAGTTCATAGGCGAGGGGCTTGTCGACATAGGTCGCGACCCCGGCCGTGAGCAGCGCGGTGACGATCTCGGCGTGCGCGGCGGTGGGCGCGTGGACGAAGGCCGCGTCCAGCCCCTGGGCGAGCAGCGACTCCAGGTCCGGGTGGCGCCGCGCGGCCGGGACGCGGTAGGCGTCGGCGACCCGGCTCAGGGTCGCCGGGGTACGGGTCTGGAGATGCAGTTCGATGCCGGGGAGGGCGCCGAGCACAGGCAGATAGGCCTTCTGCGCGATGTCGCCGAGACCGATGCAGCCGACCTTCACCAGGTTCCTCCTAGAGTTGCGTGACGCGTCCCTGTCGAGCCCGGTCAGCATACGTGTGCCGGGGAGGGCGCCCGCCGGGGTTCCCGCCTCAGGCACCGGGAGGCGGTGCCGGGTCCGCCACCCGCCTCCCGGCTCGGGCGAACCGGTCCGCGCGCTGGGCCGGGAGGCCGACCCGGTTCACCCGTGCGGGCGTTTGTCGGTCCATACGACCACGAGGGGGCACGGCAGCCGTCAGAGTGGCGCGCGTGAAACGTGCGACGACCACCGCGAAAGCCGCGCCGCCCCGGGCACCCGGGTCCGTCACGGCACGGGCCGCGAGGAGCGTGACGGGCCTGGCCGGCTGGGGTGTCTGGGCGGTCGCCGGGCTGGCGGTCTGCGGCTGTGTGTCCGTGGAGCCGCTGCCCGCGCCGGCTCCCGCGCCCCGGGTCACCGGTGCCCCGCCGGCCGCCCGGCCGCAGATCGTGCAGGGCCCCGCCCGTGAGGTGCTCCGGGCGCCGGTCCGTCAGCCGGTCCGCGGCCCGGGACCCGCGGCACCGGTCGCGCCCGCGGCACCAGAACCCCGCGAGGAGCCGGCCCCGGCCCCGCCGCGGGCCGCTGCGCCCCGAGCCGCCGACCGGCCCGCCCGGCGCCCGGCCGCCCCCGCCGCGCCCGCCCGGACCCGTGAGCCCCCGGCCCCCCGGCGGAAGGCGGTCGGGGTCTGCGCGCTGAGCGAGGAGTACGGCGCCTGGCGGCCGGGGAGCGCGCAGGCACGGATGTGCCGGGAGGCGTACGGAGAGCTGAGCGGCGGCCGGACCGGTCAGCGGCCCTGAGCGCGGCGGTGCGGAACACGGCCGGCCGGGGCCCGGCCCGGGCGGTGTGGGGCCCGGCGCCGGGTGGAGCCGGTCACGCGTCGCCGAGGGCCCGCTCCAGCCGGGCGACGGCACAGCGCACCCCGTCGCCGTAGCCGTCGTCGCCCAGGGCGGCCATCGACTCATGGGCCCGGTCGAGGTGGGCCCGCGCCGCGCCGGGCCGCTGGAGCTTGAGGTAGTCGGCGGCGAGGCCCGCGTGGAGCGCGGGGTAGAAGGCCCGCACCGCGAGCCCCGGCGCCCCTTCCGCCGTGAGGCTGTCCGCCGCCGCCAGCGCCCTGAGGTCCCAGGCCAGCTCGTCGCCCGGCTCGTCCTGGGTGTCCGCCATGTAGTGGGCGAGCGTGCAGCGGTGGAGGGCGTCCCCCGTCTCCCCGATTTCCGACCACAGCGCGCCGAACCGGTTGCGCGCCTCCTCGCGGTCGCCGCCGTGCAGCAGCATGACCGCCTGCCCGATCCGGGTCATGACGGCGTCCCCCGACGCCTCCTGCTGCTCCATCACTGCGGCCTCCCACGTCCATGCGGCGAACGGCGACGACGATCCACGCATCACGACGCTAACCGCCACGGCGGACAAACCCGCACAGGCTCGGGCACTCGGTCCGAGCCCGTGTCATGGAGCCGGACTCAGCCCAGGTCGGGGATGCGCCAGTCGATGGGCTCGTGGCCCTGTGCCGCGACCGCCTCGTTGATCTGGGTGAAGGGGCGGGAGCCGAAGAACTTCTTCGCCGACAGGGGTGAGGGGTGGGCGCCCTTGACCACCACATGCCGGGTCTCGTCGATCAGGGGCAGCTTCTTCTGCGCGTAATTGCCCCAGAGCACGAAGACGGCCGGGTCGGGGCGGGAGGCCACCGCCCTGATCACCGCGTCCGTGACCTTCTCCCAGCCCTTGCCCTTGTGGGAGTTGGCCTCGCCCGCCCGCACGGTCAGCACGGCGTTGAGCAGGAGCACTCCCTGTTCGGCCCAGGGCATCAGATAGCCGTTGTCCGGGACGGGCAGGCCCAGCTCGGCCTGCATCTCCTTGTAGATGTTGCGCAGGGACGGGGGTGTCCTGACGCCGGGGCGCACCGAGAAGCAGAGACCGTGCCCCTGGCCCTCCCCGTGGTAGGGGTCCTGGCCGAGGACGAGGACCTTGACCTTGTCGTACGGGGTCGCGTCGAGGGCGGCGAAGACCTCCTCGCGCGGCGGGTAGACCGGCCCCTTCGCCCGCTCCTCCTCGACGAACTCGGTCAGCTCCTTGAAATAGGGCTGTGCCAGCTCTTCGCCGAGGACGCCGCGCCAGGACTCGGGCAGCATGTCGGTGTCGGTCACGTCAAGAACCTCCGGAAAGCGATCAGTTACCGACCACAGAACTTACCGGGAGCCACTGACAATGGCCCGCCGGCCGGTCCCGCGGCCGGTCCCGCACCGCTCCTACCAGCTCGTCTTCCGGTACAGCTCCCACATCTGCATGATCGACTGCGGATCGAAGGCACGCTCGCCGCCGCCGATCTCCTCGCTCACCGCGATGTAGAGCTTGCCCTGCCACAGCGGCAGCAGCCGGACCTCCTTGGCGATGATCTCCTGGGCCCGTTCGAAGTCCTTGGCGACCGCGCCGCGGTCGCTCTGGCGCCGGGACGCGGGCAGCAGTTCCTTGGTGATCTCGCGGTTCTCGTAGGGGGTGGCGAGCACGTTGTTCTCCCCGACGAAGGGCGCGACGAAGTTGTCCGGGTCCGGGAAGTCGGGGAACCAGCCCCGGCCGAAGACCGGGTAGGCACCGCTCTTGTACCCCTTCTGGAACTCCTGCTCCGGCCTGCCCTGCACCTTGACGCTGAAGAGCCCGGAGGCTTCGAGCTGGCGCTTGAGCTCGGCGAACTCGGGCGCGGTGGCGGAGCCGTAGCGGTCGGTGGTGAACCAGAAGTCCAGCTTCACCGGTGTCTCGATGCCCGCGTCCGTCAGGATCTTCCGCGCCTTGGCCGGGCTCGGGTCGCCGTAGGTGTCGAAGAACTGCGTGGTGTGTCCCACGATGCCCTTGGGGACCATCGAGTACAGCGGCTCGGCCGTGCCCTGGTAGACCTTGGCCACCAGCGCCCCGCGGTCGACGACCTGGGCGATGGCCTGGCGCACGGGCAGCTTGCCCGCGTTGGGGTCCTTGGCGTTGAAGACCAGGTAGCGGATGTCGGTGCCGACCGTCTCCACGAGCCGCACATGGTCGCTGTCGGGCCGCTTCCGCTGGAACGCCACGACCTGCTGCGCGTCCAGTCCGCGGTAGGTGGCGTCGATCTCCTTCTTCTTCAGCGCCTTCACCATCTGCCCCGACTCCGTGAAGTAACGGATCGTGACCGCATCGTTTCTGCGCTTCGCGTAGCCGTCGTAGGTGTCGTTCTTCGCCAGGTCGGCCTTCTTGCCCTTGCTGTACGACTGGAGCACATACGGCCCGGAACCGGTCACCCCGGCGTCCTTGCGGAGCGCGGTGCGGGAGTACTTGCCGGGGGCCACGAGCGAGGTGGCGGGGGTGGCCAGGATGAACGGGAAGGTGGCGTCGGGGGCCTTGAGGTGGAACCGGACCTTGCGGTCACCCACCAGCTCGACGCTGCCGAGCGAGTTCAGCAGCCCGTTGGGACCGCCCGGGACGTCGATGAGCCGGATGCGGTCGATGGAGTGCTTGACGGCGGCGGCGTCGAGCTTCTCCCCGTTGGAGAAGACCAGCCCCGGCTTGAGCGTGCACTCGTAGATCTTGTTGCCGGCGTTGGTGAAGTCGCAGCGCTCCGCCGCGTCGGGCTGGGGCGTGGTGCTTCCCGTCGGGAAGCTCAGCAGCGTCTGGAAGACATTCCGATACAGCTCCCACGAACCGTCCCACGCCCCGGCCGGGTCCAGCGTCGTGGGCTCGCTCATGGTGCCCACCGATATCTTCCGGTCGCCGCCATCGGACGAGTCGGAGAACAGACCGCACCCAGCGAGCAGGGATATGGACGCCAGGGCGGCAACGGCCCGCAGAGAGGTCCGGTAGAACACGTGCACGCTCCTCGTTCAGCCATGAGTTGGCAGACCATACCGCAGTGCCCCGCCGGGCAACCTGGCGGCCCGGCAGGGCACTTGCTCAATGAGCATCAGATTTCACAGCCGGCTCAGTGGACTCCGGCATTGAGGAACATACCTCCGTCGACAACCAATGTCTGCCCCGTGATCCAATCGGATTGTCCGGAGGTGAGAAACGCCGCCGCGCCGCCGATGTCCTCGGGCATTCCGAGGCGCCCCAGCGGGTAGGCCGCGGCCGCCTCGGCCTCGCGGCCCTCGTACAGCCCCAGGGCGAATTTGGTCTTGACCACTGCCGGCGCAATCGCGTTGACGCGGACGCCCGGCGCGAATTCATGGGCGAGCTGCACGGTGAGATTGACCAGGGCCGCCTTGCTCATTCCGTAGGCGCCGATGAAGGGCGAGGGGGCGAGGCCGGCGACGGACGCGATGTTCACGATCGCACCGCCGTTCTCCTTCTGCCACACCCGGTGGGTGTGCTGGGCGAAGCCGAGCGCCGAGATCACATTGGTCTCGTACACCTTGCGCGCCACCCCGAGGTCCAGCTCGGCGAGCGGCCCGATCACCGGGTTCGTCCCGGCGTTGTTGACCAGGAAGTCGACCCTGCCGAAGGCCTCCATGGCGCGCTCGACCGCCACCGCCTGATGGGCCTCGTCATGGGCCCTGCCCGCGACGCCGACGGCCCGTCCGGCGCCGAGCGAGGCCACCGCCGCCGCCAGGGAGTCCTCGTCCCGGCCGGTGATCACGACCCGGTCGCCGCGTGCGACGAGCGCCTCGGCGACGGCGTATCCGATACCCCGGCTCGCGCCGGTGATGAGCGCGACCCTTCCGCTGTCGGGTGTCTGTGCGGTCATGTCGTTCTCCCCCGGCCTCAGTTGAGCGGTCCGCCGGCCACGTACAGCACCTGCCCGGAGACAAATCCCGCGGCGTCGCCGGTGAAGAAGGCGATGGCGTTGGCGATGTCCTCGGGCTGTCCGACGCGCTGTACGGGGATCTGGCCGGCCGCCGCCGCCTGGAACTCCTCGAAGCCCATGCCGACGCGGGCCGCGGTCTGCGCGGTCATCTCGGTGACGATGAATCCAGGGGCGACGGCGTTGGCGGTGACGCCGAACTTGCCCAGCTCCTTGGCGAGGGTCTTGGTGAAGCCCTGGAGCCCGGCCTTGACCGCGGCGTAGTTCGCCTGGCCCCGGTTCCCCAGCGCGGAGGACGAGGAGAGCGAGACGATCCGGCCGAACCCGGCGTCGACCATGTGCTTCTGGCAAGCCTTTGCCATCAGAAACGCGCCCTTGAGGTGCACGTTCATCACGGTGTCCCAGTCGGACTCGCTCATCTTGAAGAGCAGGTTGTCCCGGAGCACCCCCGCGTTGTTGACAAGGATCACCGGAGCGCCGAGTTCGGCGGTGATCCGGGCCACCGCGGCCTCGACCCGGGTGCCGTCGGAGACGTCGCAGCCGACCGCGAGCGCGGTGCCCCCTGCCGCGGTGATCTTCTCGACGGTCTCCTCGCAGGCCGCCTCGTCGAGGTCGAGTACGGCGACGGCACGGCCCTCGGCCGCCAGCCGTACGGCGGTCGCGGCGCCGATGCCCCGGGCTGCCCCGGTGACGACGGCGACGCGCTGCTCGGTGGTGGACATGCTGGTTCTCCTCGCCCTTGAGTGCGGCTCACCCGGTTCCCGTACACCCGAAGGATGAGCGACCGCTTAGTACCTTCAGCAGACGAGACGCTAGAAGCCCCTGGCACCCGGTGTCAACGGCCCGCCGGGTGCGCCGGGTCACCCGGCGCACCCGGCATCGCCCGGACGGCGTCACCGCCGGCGGCGGTTCAGCGGACCAGCAGCCCGAGCAGCCGCTCGACCTCGGCCTCGGGGTCGGCGGTGAGACCGGTGTGCACGGGTCCCGGCTGGACGACGGTGGAGCGGGGGGCGATCAGCCAGCGGAACCGGCGGCCCGCGTCGTCGCGTGCGGCCTGCCCGGCCTCCTCGCCACCGCAGCAGACGTACTCGACGGCGCGCAGCGCGGCTCGTACACCCGTCACATCGGCCGCCGGGTCCAGCGCCCTGAGCTTCGCCTCGTCCAGATGGGTGCGGGCGGCGACATAGGACCTGGCCCGGGAGTAGACCACCACACCGGCGTTGAAGCACTCCCCGCGCTCGACGCGGGGGACCACCCGCAGCAGCGCGTACTCGAAGACCTCGCGTCCGCTCATGCTCCGGCGCCCTTCTCGTTCACGGCCGGACGGCCGGTGCGGCCGGTCAGCCAGCCGGGTGCCCGCGAGGGGCGCGTGCGGGTGGGCTCGCCGAGGGTGATCCGGGTGTGGATCGAGGCGGCCCTCGGGAGGAGCGCCTCCACATAGGCCCGGCGCACCGCGTCGGTGGTGTCGAAGCCCGGCTCGTCGACGAGCCACTCGTCCGGCACGTCGGCGGCGACCTCGGTGAGCAGTTCCTCGGTGACGAGCGGGGCCAGTTCGGCCGCCGCCGCCGCGATGTCCGGCTCGAAGCGGGCCAGCACATGGTCGGAGGCGTCGTACGGCTTGGCGGCGGAGGCCGCGGCGCCGGGCCAGTTGTGGTGCCAGATCATGGTGGCCCCGTGGTCGATGAGCCAGACGTCGCCGTGCCAGACCAGCATGTTCGGGTTGCGCCAGGAGCGGTCGACGTTGTTGATCAGCGCGTCGAACCAGACGACCCGGCCGGCCTCCGCCGACCCCACCTCGTACGCCAGCGGGTCGAAGCCGATCGACCCGGGCAGGAAGTCCATCCCGAGGTTCAGCCCGCCGCTGGCCTTGAGCAGTTCCTGGACCTCCTGGTCCGGCTCGCCGAGCCCGATCACGGGGTCGAGCTGGATGCCCACGAGTTCGGGCACACGCAGTCCGAGCCGGCGGCCGAGCTGTCCGCAGACGACCTCCGCGACCAGGGTCTTGCGGCCCTGTCCCGCACCGGTGAACTTCATGACGTAGGTGCCGAGGTCGTCCGCCTCGACAATGCCTGGGAGCGATCCGCCTTCACGCAAGGGCGTGACATAGCGGGTCGCCGTGACTTCTGTGAGCATTTTTCCAGGCTATAGGGCACGACCCTCTGAGAATCCACAGACCGCATCGCACCGTACAACCGGGCGGGCCCCGCGCCGGTCAGCCCTGGGGAGAATCTGGGGAGTTTCCACCGGCACGTCACTCCGTCCAGCTCCCCAGAATTCCGTCGATGACGATCCGTCCCTTCGCTCCGGCCTCTGGCATGAAGTGAGCGTAGTAGCTCAGCGTGACAGTCGGCGAGGAATGTCCGAGCCACCGCGCCAGCGCCACCACGGACTCCCCAGCCTCCAGCACGATCGAGGCGTAGGTATGCCGGAGCACATGGAAGCCATCCAGGGGCGCCGCCTCCCACTGCCGCGCCTTCGCCCCTTCGGGACGCGGCGGGATGACACCGGCCTTGGCCAGCGCCGGCTTCCATGTATGGGTGTTCCAGGTGTTCGCGGCAATGGGGTTGCCGAACCGCATGGTGAGCAGGGGTGCGAACTTCGGGCGCTGCCTGTCGGCCCCGGGCCTCCCTCGCCCCAGTCGGGTCGAGGCCCCCTGCGTGCAGCCTCTCCGGATCGTCGGGGGAACCGGCCCCAACCGTCCCCGTGCCAGCCGCATCTCCGCTGCTGGACTACAAGGGCTGGCCGCTCGATCCCACCAACCTCACCCGCCGCTTCCGCCGTCTCCTCCACCGCGCACAGCTCCGGACCATCCGCTTCACGACCTTCCACACTCGACCGCGACCCTGCTCCTGGAACAAGGCATCGACCTCGTCGTCATCAAGGAACTCCTCGGCCACTCCCACATCGGCGTCGCCGCCGGCGTCTACGCACACGTACGACTCCGCCTCCAGCGCCAGGCCATCGACACCCTCGGCAGCATCCTCAGCCAGACCGATGCCCCGGACGACCCGCCCACCGCAGCCGTCGTCCGCTGACGTTGCCGTCACCGTTGCCGTCAAAAGACTGAAGAGCCCCACCGAAATAGGATTTCGGTGGGGCTCTTCAGTCGCATGTGGGCCTGACCTCGATATTAAAGATCAGTTATCGAGATTCACCTTCACTGACGGGGCGCAACACAGACCGCAAGCGGTCAATCGCAACCTGGGCCTCAGATTTTTCCTCAGCGCCGACCCAGCTTCGCCAGAACCAGCCATCTGCGGGCAATGCCACTTCCAGCGCTTGGACAGCAGACGATGCCAGGGCCTGCGCGATTGGTTTCGCTAGCCATTCTGTGATGCCCGGATATTCCTCGTTCCAAGTCAGCGAGTGCCCAGCAGGGATATTTGCCGCAACTACGGCCGCAGCAGCCATCACCTCCTCTGGCAGTACCGAGGAAGAGGGGCTCCCACCCCCCTCCACAGCGGAACGGAACGTGCTCTGCACGACCGCGAGCCGCTGCGGAGCCGACTGTTCTTCCAGCTCATCGAGGAAGTCCTCAGCCGTGTCGCTGTCGAACGGACCTGAACCCCAGGTTCCCATCACTAACTCCAGTTAGAGGTTTACGGTAGGTATCCGCCGATTGGAACTTCGATCTCTGGGTCTCTTCGGTTAAGGAGAGTTCCACCTCTCGCCTTAACGCCCTCCATCATGGTCTGTTCCATGCGGCGGATCGCCGTCTTGCTTGCCCCAGCAGGCAGAGTGAAGTAGGTGACATTCACCACGTCATCCGATGTGTATCCGGCCTTGCGGACCGCATGTTTGGATCTCATCGACTTATTCACGCGTTCTCTAATGCTTGACGTTGAGCTTCCTACATACTTCGTTTCATCATTGAGGTGAATGGTGTAGATGCCCGGCTCGGTCGGCACATCAAACTTCGTACCCGGCCCGCAATTTGAGTTATGAACGAGGACCGGAGTCTCGCCCGCCAGCACATAGTACGTGTGGATGTCGTTGACGGTGAGGTTGTAGACGGGCTGCTGGGCGGCCCATGATTCGACCGTCTCGATCCTGGCCCACGTACCGTAAGCGGTCTTGAGCGACTGGCCCGGGACGAGTTCGCCCGCGTCGACCCACCTACCCAAGGATTCAACCCAGTAGGGGTGTCCCTCTGTAGCGGTCATCGTCGAGCCGGACACCTGCTTGTCACTGCTGTCGGCCTCGGTGCTGGCCACCGCTTGCAGGCGTGCCCCGTTGCCCTGGCCGGAGACGGCGAGAGCTGCGGTGGCCGGGCCGTCTGCCCGGGCCCGGATGGTGATTTTGACGAGGTGCTTGTATCCGTCCCCCGTGATGGTGGCGGAGACCGTTTTGGGCTTGGTCTGGCCGGTCTTGGGGTCGGTGGCGATGACCTTGTCGCCGGTCTTGATTTTGTCGATGGGCTTCTTCGAGCCGTCGGCCATCAGGACCAGGGTGCCGGGGGTGAAGCTGTTGCCGTCGCGTTCGCAGGTTGCGCCCTGGGCCTCTTCGCCGGCCGTTTCCCGGGCTTCGCCCTTGGCCTGCTTGGCCACGTTCTGGGCTGCGGGTCGTTTGACCTGGGATGGTTTCGGTTTGGGTCTGGGCTGTGCCCGTGGCTGCGGTTTGGGTATGGGTCGTGCTGCGGCCTTACGTGCGGCTGCGCGTTTGGTGGCTGCCTTGCGTGCACTTCCTGACCCTGCGGCGCTGTCACGCGATCACGCTTTTCCCTTTGCCTGCTTCAGGATGATTCTTTGGTGGGTTTTAGGGTTTATGGCGCTGTTTCCATTAGCGTGGTTGGAGAGATTGTGGATTGGGTTATTTTCAGTTTATATGCGATTGATGCCTGAATTATCTTCTGTCATCGTCGGCAGAGCTGCGGGGTGACCGGCTCGAAGAGTTCGGGAGTGGACACCTCGAAGAGGAACTGTGTCAGCAGGTCTTCGTGCCCGTCTTCGATGTGCACTTCGTCCTCGAAGTGGACCGCATTCGCCCATTCGGTGAACTCGCCGGGATACGCCAGCCCGGCCACTGCCTTCTCTGCGGCGGCTGCGGCATGCACACGGCTGAAGGTGACGGTCCCCGTCACCGCCCTCTGCCGGATCGCCCGGACGAGCCGGGCAGGCTCACCGCGCCAGTGCACAAGGTCCTCAAGCGGCTCGTTCGACATCATGCTCACGCTGGCCACCTGCCCGACAACTCGGATTCCGGCCCCCGCATATCCCCTCAGGCTGCGGAGGTCGATCGAACTACCCCCGCGCATGCGGCCTGATCTGCTGCTGCGCAAGGTCGAGGCCGCCCTCACCGCGGCCGAGGAGCGTCCCGCACGCGCACCGTCCTGGACGGACCGGCTGCTGCCCGTCCGGATCGACCTGGCCCGCTCCGCATCAACCGGCTCCGACTTCGAACGCGTCATCCTCACCATCCGGCTCGCTCTCGCCGGCACCCCGGGCCGTCCGCTGCCCGCCTTCGACGTGGCCTTGCGCCAGTACTGGGGGCACACCCACCCCGGCGAACCGCTCGACGAGTACATGCGGCGCACCGGGCTGATGGGACGCTTCGGCACCGCGCTGCCCCAGCAGATGCAGACCGCGGTGAGCGAGGCCGCCGCCCTGCTGCAACTGCCCGGCGGGGCCGCGGCCGGGCAGGTCGCCGGGGCTCCGGTGCAGGGGTTGCGGGAGCGCCGCGAACGCGCCCGCGCCCTGGCCGGCTGCTCTCACGCGGCCGCGCTGCTGGAGGCCGTCCCCGGCCTGGAGGCTCTCTCCTACTACCCGCACCTGCTCGCGTGGGAACTCGGCCGGCTGCCCGCGAAGCACAAGGTCACCACGGTGGTCCTGCTGGACACCTTCGAAGATACCGCCGACCGGCACCGCGACCTGGAACGCCTGCTGCAGCGCCTGGTGTGTCTGATGCCGAACGTGCTGTTCGTGATCAGCGGGCGCAGCCGTCTCCCGTGGGCGGACCCGGCGCTGCACGGCCAGCTCGACTGGACCGGCCCGACCGCATGGCCCGGCCTCGCACCCGGGGCGGGCGGGCGTCAGCACCTGATCGGCGACCTCTCCCCCGAGGACCTCGACGACCACCTCGCCCGCCGCCTGATCCAGGACGGCCGGCCCCTCATCGAGCCCGGTGTACGGGCGGCGATCACCGCCCGCTCCCACGGCCTCCCCCTCCACCTCGACCTCGCCGTCGCCCGCTCCCTGGAGATCCGCCGCACCCGCACCCCCGCACCCCCGCGCCGCCGGATTCGACCTCCAGGCCCCCGCCCGGCAGCTCACACAGAGGCCGCTGGTCTCCGAGAACCCCTACGCACTGTGGCCGTACCACCTGCACGGCGCGATCCGCTCCGCCCTGCGCGACGACCGGACCGAGGACCACTGGACCGCCGCCGACTGGCACCGGGCCGCCGGCCGCGCCCTGGCCGCCCTCGGCGAACAATGGACCGCCACCCCCGCGCCGGGCCGCATGCTCCTCGTGGCGTGCCTGCGCCAGGGCCTGCGCCTGGCCCGCGACCACCGCCTCACCGACCTCGGCTGGCTCACCGACGCCGCCCACACCTACACCGACGACTCCGTCTGGGAACCCCTCGCCCCGGCCGGCGGCCCGGCTGCCGGTGACGGAGCCCAGGACACCACCACCACCGGCGGCGCGGACGGCACCAGCACCGGCCTGGAGACGGCCGCCGACGCCCTGGCCGAACTGCTGACCGCGATCGCCCGCCGCCAGCACGAACACCGCGCACGCACCGCCGAACGCCTCACCACGGTCCTGGACACCGGACTCCTCGACGGCGAGCTGACCGCGCCGGCCCTGTACTACCGGGCCAAGGCCCACAAGGACCTCGGCCGCACCGCCGACTCCCGCGCCGGGATGCGGCAGGTCGCCGACACCGGCGGCCGCCTCGCCCCCAAGCCCCGCCGCGGACTCGCGAACCTCGACCGCATCTGCGGCGACTTCCCCGCCGCCCTCGCCGCCGTCCCCACCCTCGGCTGGAAAGGCCGCCACCACCGCGTCGCCGGCGACATCCACTGGCCCCACGCCGACCTCGACCAAGCCACCACCGCGTTCGAGGCCGCGCGCGCCGAGGCCGAACAGCACGACGCCCCGGGCGAACAAGCGATCGCCCAGGTCCGCCTCGCCCTCACGGTCGCGTTCGCCGACCCCGTCCGCGCCCGCGACGAGCTCGACCTCGCCCACCAGTACCTCGCCCCCTCGACCAGCACGCCACCACCCTCCTCGCCCACATCACCGCCCTCATCAAGGACGCCGGACACCCCGACGTGCCCGGCCGCGCCTACGCGCTGCGCCGGGAGATCATCGAGGCAGGGCTGCCCTGGCTGACCCGATTCCTGGAGATCTCCCTCGCCTTCCACCACGCCGTCCGGGGCGAGCACTCGGAGCTCACCGATCTCATCGACCGGCTCCACACCCTCACCGACATCGCCGCCGCCATGGGCAACCTCCCCCACCCGCCCCGCCCCACCGTCCGCCGGCTCGACGGACACGAACCCGTACGAGAGCGCTGGCGCGCCCTCGTCACCACCCGCCGCGCATATCTGAACGCCTCTTCCTGACCACAGGAACACCTCGCCCACAGCCTGCTGGCGCGCGAGGAGGAGGTCGCCCGCGCCGGGCCCGGCCGGATCATCGCGTAGTACCCAAAGGGCTCCCCGGGCCATACTGGGGGCATGACCGTGCAGCCCTTCCCGTTCCCTGTGCCGGACGCGTTCGACCTGTTGTGCCAGCAGTACGCACAGCGGCTGCCGGCGCGTCTGGAAGACCTGGCCGGCCCCGCCCGCGGAACGGTCGACCTGCCGTTGCACGTGGTCTGGTCGGGCCGCCGCTCCTACGGCCTCGAACAGCCGCGCTCCCGGATGGGCCTCTACCGCACCGTCCTGGCCGAAGGACAGCGCCAGGACCTGACCGAGTTCCTGAACCGGGACCTGCTCATCGCGCAATGGCCGGTGCTGCGCACACTGATCAGCCGCCCGATCAGGGACGTCTGGGAAGCCGCTTTCCCTGAACTCACCACCGCGACGGCCACGACCGCCGCGTGAACCTGACAGAACTGCACCGTCGGCTCCTGGCCGACGTCCTCGCCATCGGAGCGCCCTACCCGCTTGTGATCACCGGCGGGTACGCCGTACAGGCCCACGGCCTGGTCGACCGGTTCTCGCAGGACCTGGACGTCGCCACCGAGAACCCGGCCCCGATCGACGAGATCATCCGCACCATCAGCGACGGTCTCGCCGCGCGCGGCTGGGGCGTCCGGCACATCGAGTCCAGCCCACTGTCGGGGCGCCTCATCGCCACCGACCGCGCCACGGGCGAGGAGTGCGAAGTCGACGTCCTCAAGGAAGCCTTCTGGGCACCACCGGCGATCTGCGACTACGGCCCCGTACTCGCACTGGACGACGTGATCGGCACCAAGGTCCGCGCGCTCGCGGACCGCGGCGCGGTCCGCGACCTCATCGACGTCCACGCCGCGATGCGGCACCGCTCCACTCCGGAGCTGGAAAACCTCGGCCGCCGCCATGCCCGCTTCGAGTTCAGCTTCCACGACCTGCGCGACCGCCTGGCAGGAGCCGAGTGGTGGGACGACCAGGACTTCGCCGAATACGGGCTGGACCCTGTACAGGTAGCCGACCTGCGCGCATGGGCACTGGCCTGGGCCAACGACCTCGACACCCGCCTCCACCAGGACGATCCGCACGACGAATGACGGGCCCGGACGCCGGGGTCTGCGACTCGCGTGAGTCGCAGGCCCCGGCGTACCCTGCGCCTCGCATGAGCCACGGCTCCGCTACGGGGAGTTATTCAGTCGGCCGCGGGCCGCCACCGGTCGGCCGCCCGGGCCGCCGCGCGTGCCCCGAGGAGCCCGACGGCCAGGGAGGTTCCGGCACACGCCGCAACGCCCGTTGCCAGGATCGCCCAGGACACGGACCCCTCCTTCACAAGGGCGATGAAGAACACCGAGTGCCAGGCAGTCACAACGCCGGTGATCACGGTGGCGACGAGCAAGGGGACGGTGAGATACCAGGAGGCCACGGAGTGGAAGACCCGGCGGCGGCCGGTCAGCACGGACAGCGGGGCGAGGGCGTGGCGGACCCGGACGAACTCGGCGCCCGCGCTCACCGCGCCCGCCAGCAGGATGAACAGGATGCCGGTGACGCCGAAGAGGTGTATCCAGTTCGCCAGCCGGGATCGTGAGGACTCCAGCCAGCTCCCGCCCAACGCCAGGACCTGCCCCGGAGGATTGGACAGCGTATAGGCAGCCTGCTTCACCTGGGTGGCTTGTCCCGGGGTGGGGGTCACGACGAGCAGCGATTCGATCCCACCTGGTTTCACCGAGATCTGGGTGCTTTGAGTGAGTGTGACGTCTCCGTACCAGCGACGCATCTCCGCCACCTGGAGGCTGCTGCCCGCTGCTGCTTCCTTGTCACCGCGGCAGACTGCCCCCAGTGCGCGCAGGTCACGACAGGAGCCCGCGAGAGATGTCCAGGGGGGCCTTGGGCGGTCCCGGATCGTGGAAAGTACGGGTCAGCAGGGCCGAGCCCGGTGGAAGCGCCGCCCGGAAGCGGTCCGCCTGAGGTGCGGTCATGCCACCGGTGTTCACCTCGATCACCGTGTCCTTGATCCGCTCGTGGGTGGCGAGGGCAGCCTGCGACTGGGTACCGAGCCTGCTGGTCCACACCTGCATCTGGGCGACGATCCCGATGCCGATCACCATGGCCAGGGCGAGGCGCACGATGACGCCGGGGTGCGCGTGGGTCCACCGCCCGCCGATCAGACGGCCCGCGTGCCCCCTGCGCCTGCCGTTCGCGGCGAGCCAGGAACCGAGCCGGCGGGTCAGCACAGCCACAAGAGAGGAGAGGAAGGCCCACATGACGACGGTCCCGGTATTGAAGACCACAAGCTGGGCTTGCCGCTCCAGGTACTGGCTGCCCAGGATGAGAGCGACGCCGGCGCCGCAGACGTACAGCCGCCACGCGGGGACGCGGGAGGCGGACGAGGCGGGGCGGGTGGATCTGCCGTCGCGGTGGACGCGGTGAGTGCCGACCACGATGCCCAGCACCGCCAGCAGGGATAACACCGCCGCGCCGCCGGCGGTGGGCCAGGCAGCCCAGAGGTCCCGGTGGTCGAGGAGATATCCGGTGGGCACGAGCCGGAGGTCCCGCACGGAGGCGAGCGCGTACGGGACGAAGCCGGCGAGGGTCCCCAGAGCCGAGGGGATCACGGCCTCGCCGATGTTGACGACCATCCGGTGCCGCCAGGTCCCGCCCAGGGCCTGGAGCAGACCACTGCGCCGGTCCCGGGTGCGGGAGCCGACCCGGGCCGCGACCACGGCCAGGGCGAGCGCGGGCAGCCCGGTGAGAGCCCACAGCTCCTGCAACGGGAATCCCACCGAACGTTGGTCGGCCATCTCTCCGGTCGCTCCGCCGCTGCTCCCGAAGTCCGCCGCCCGCATCCACCGGGGATCGTCCTCCGGCGGGGCCTGGGCCACCCGGATGTAGGCGATCCGCTCGGACGGGGTGACGAGACCGTCGGTGGTGACGGTGCCGGTGAACCGTCCGTACCGGGTCAGGACTCCCTCCCCCACTCCCTTGTCGACGAGTTCGGGGGAGAGCAGTACCCCGCCCGGTGCCGGCCAGCGGGCCACCCCGGCCGGAACGGGAGCCTCCGCGGTCAGGGGGTGGACGAAGACGAGGGACACCGGTCTCCCGCCGACCGTGTCCGCGCCCTCCCGGTACAGCAGCGTGGCGTTTTTACCGAAGGTGACCATCGCCCCCCGGGCGTCCGCCCTGCTCTCCCGGCCCTCGTAGGTGGCGAGCGTGGCCACGGTCGCCAGGGCGACCAGGGCGACGGTGAGCGCGGCACCGAACAGACCCCACCAGCGCAGCCGGTCACCCGGTGTGGACCGGCCCGCGGCCAGACCGATCCGGAACAGGGTGCCCGCCGTGCGGATGCGTTCTCTCATCGAACGGCTCCCGCTTCGACCAGGATTCCGCCATGGGGCTCATGGCGCCGGTCGGCCCGCTCGGCCACCGCGGGATCGTGGGTGACCAGCAGCAGTGCGCAGCCGCGGTCGCGGGCGGTGGTGAAGAGCAGGTGCGCGACCCCTTCCCTGGCCTCGGGGTCGAGAGCACCGGTGGGCTCGTCGGCGAGGAGCACCTCCGGCTCGGTGATCAGTGCCCGGGCGACGGCTGTGCGCTGCCGCTCGCCCCCGGAGAGCATCCCGGTGGGCGTCGACCCGACGGGAACCCCCAGCTCTTCGAGGAGCCCCTCCGCACGCCGGTAGGCGTCCTGGTGGCGGCCCCCGCCGAGCAGCACCGGCAGCGCGACATTCTCCACCGGGCTCAGTTCGGGGAGCAATTCACCGAACTGGAACACCATCCCCAGCGTCTCCCGCCGAGCCTGCGCCAGCTGCGCGGACCCCAGCCCGGTGATCTCCCGGCCACCGGCGGTGATCGACCCCGCCTGGGGTTCGATCAGACCGAGGACGCACATGAGCAGGGTCGACTTCCCGGACCCGCTCGGACCGGTCACCGCAACCGACTCACCCGGGGACACCGACAGATCCACACCATCGAGCAGCGTCCGCCCCCCGACCTCGTACCGCAGACCGCTCACACGGAGCCCTGATGTATCGTTCTTTTTTACGAAATCTGGCCTCTTGTCAAACTAAATGGGAAAACCGCACCAGCCCGGAATGGGCTGGTGCGGTACCGGCATGGCGAGCGGGTTTACGGGATGACCCATCCCGAGCAGTCGCCCGGAGTGCCCCGGTTCTCGTCGCACGCCTTGAACTTGTAGATCCTGGAGCCGTCGCCGGAGTAGGCCGTGGTTCCCCGGCCACTGTGGTTCCACAGGGTCCGCTTGTCATCCGGACTGGCTGTCCGGAAGTACTCGGCCTTCACCGACTCCGTATCGCCGCTGTTGTCCTTGACGGCTATTTTCCCGCTGTTGCCGCCGTCGGCCGGGGACCAAGCAGGGGCACCCCCACCGTGGGCGTCGGCAGCAACGGCGGTGGCCATGGGTACGGCCAGAGCCACAGTGATCAGTGCGGCAGCGACGAACTTCATTCTCGTCATACGCATGCACTTCTTCAGGTGGTGAAGATAAAAAGGCTGGTGACGCATCAGAGCGGCGGCGAAATCCGATGCCGGTGTGCACGGCCCGCTCTGGTGTGGTCCTGGCCGGGGCCCCGGCGTTAGACGAGAATCAACGTATGCAAGTGGTTCTCCCACAACAAGAGTTGATGGGACGAAGGCTCAAATTCGGCGGCGGTTACATCCCGGGTTGCGAAACATGGGCAAAACCCGAATGTCCTGGTGTCTTCAGCCACGCCACAGGAAAAGGAGAGACGTCAACGGCCTGGACTGCGGTCCACTACTGGCCGAAATCCAGTCTCCGGATTCATAGACTCGCCTTGCCCGGAACATCGGGGCGACCGCGCCGACCAGCGCATACACCAGCGTTCCCAAAAACTCCGAACCACCTTCGGACGGGAGGCAGACGGTGAAATTCAGTTCGATATCCAGTTCCATAGTGTCGGTCGGTATCACGTTGTGATTCCGCTGCATCGCTACCGCTCGAAGGATCACGTCGCACCGTCGCCGCTCCCGGGAATTACTGCAGGAAAATCGTCTGGTTGTTATCGGCGCGGCGGCTTGGCTTGTCTCCAGCGCCTGCATGCCCACACCGCCGGTGGCGGACCGGGTGCCGGTGCGCCGCGGGCGGCTCGTCGGACTACCCGCGCGGGCGGGGCGGACCGCGTCCGACTGTCGTCCATCGACAACCACGTCGGACTACCCCCGCGCGGGCGGGGCGGACGCGACGCCTGGGTGCTGGTGAGCTTGTACCGGAGGACTACCCCCGCGCGGGCGGGGCGGACGGCCTCGGCGGAGCCGTCGGGGTTCTCCGTGACGGACTACCCCCGCGCGGGCGGGGCGGACCCGCTCATGGCCGCCAGGGCGTTCTGCGGCATGGGACTACCCCCGCGCGGGCGGGGCGGACGGCCGCGTCGCCTGTGGGTGCAGCGACCTAGGGGGACTACCCCCGCGCGGGCGGGGCGGACCCGCTGCGGTCGAAGTCCGGGGGCCCGCTGGGAGGACTACCCCCGCGCGGGCGGGGCGGACGGCGGTCTCGACCGCGGCCCGCAGGCGGGCGGTGGACTACCCCCGCGCGGGCGGGGCGGACCGACGTACCCGACAGGACCGGCGCCGGGACGACGGACTACCCCCGCGCGGGCGGGGCGGACACTTCGTGACCTGCGGTTCCTTCACGTGATCATGCTGTTTTGCTTTACCTGCTTCACGGCGGTTCCCCGAGTGCTGCTGTTGTGCCGGCTTCGGTGTCATCGGGCTCGGGATCACCGTATCCGCAAGAGCTGTCGTCGCGTTGCCGGTTCTCTATGCCGTTTACCGCACTGCGCCCAGGGGTTGGCGCGGGAGGTCTGCGCCGCTCAGCTCCAACTCGGCGCCCATGCGATCACCGTCCCGGTGGTGCCGGCGAGCAGCCGGTCCGTCCGCGGCACGGACCCGGCCGGATCGGTGCTGGGCCGGTCTGCCCGCGCAGCTGCTCCAGCCGAGGGGAGATTCGAGGATGGTCAACGCCCGTACGCCCCCGCTGTCGCGGGATCTCGCGATTTAGGGTGGCTCCATGAGTGATCGTCGCGGACCGCAGAAAGTCTCGCCGGTGCTGTTGGGCGCAGGTGGGTGTGAGGGCGACTGGCTGCCTGTCACCGCGGGTGAGTCGGGAGCCGCCGTCTTCCGCAGCGCGGACGGTACCCGGTACGCCAAGTGCGTAGTGGCAGCGGAGGCTGCCGGCCTGGAGGCCGAGCGGGACCGGGTCGCGTGGCTGAGCGATCAGGGCGTCCCGGGGCAGCGGGTGCTTGGCTGGCGCTCCGGCGATGTGGGTGCCTGCCTGGTGACCAGTGCCGTCGATGGCGTACCCGCCGACCAGGTGTCCGCCGCGGACCTGCGAGCCTCCTGGGGACGCATCACGGACGCGGTCCGCGGGCTGCACGACCTGCCCGCACAGGGCTGCCCGTTCCGCCGGGACCTGGACGCGATGGTCGCCACAGCGCGCGATGTCGTGAGCCGTGGCGCGGTAAACCCGGAATTCCTCCCTGTCGAGCAGCAGCGCACGCCAGCTGCGGAGTTGCTGGCCCGCCTGGTCCCCCAGGTCACGCGGCGACGGGAACAGGAGGCCGCCGACACGGTCGTCTGCCACGGAGACCTGTGCCTGCCCAACATCATCCTCGACCCGCAGACCCTGCACGTGGCGGGTTTCATCGATCTGGGCCGCCTCGGCCGGGCCGACCGCTACGCCGACCTGGCGCTGCTGCTCGCCAACGCGCGGGGGACATGGCCGGATGAAGAGCGGGCACAGGACGCGGACACGGCGTTCGCCGAGGAGTACGGCATCTCCCTCGACCACGACCGCCTGCGCTTCTACCTCCACCTCGACCCGCTCACCTGGGGCTGAGCCGCGGTCAGCCCGCCCAGCCGGACGACCCCCGCGCGGGCGGGCCGGACACTTCGTGACTGGGGTGTTGTCACGTGATCACGCTGTTCTCCATTGCCTGTTTCACCGCGGTTCCCTTAGGTGCTGCTGTGCCGGCACTGGTGGTGTCATCGAGCTCGGGGTCTCCGAATCCGCAGGAGCGGTTGTCGGGTTGCCGGTTCCTCTTCACCGGCTCTTGGGCCGTGCCCATGGGTTGGCCTCCGAGGTCCGCACCGCTCAGCTCCACCTCAGCGTCCATGCGATCATCGACCTGGTGGTATCGACGTCCAGCGGGCGGGCGACGAGTGCGGGCAGCCGGTCCGTCCGCGGCACGGAACCGGCCGACTCGATGCGGGGCCGGTCTGCCCGCGCAGCTGCTCCAGTCGCGCCGCGAGCCGGTACTGCGCAGCGCGCTCCCCCGCCGCGCCGGCATCCGCATCGTGCGGGTTGCGCCGGAACCAGCGCCGGCCCTGCTCGGTTCGATACACCCGGCGAGCTTCCATCTCGGCTTCCTCGGTTTGCCCAGCCGCCCCAGCGCACTGCAGTACTCCGGCAGCGCCTCCCTCACCGGGACGGGGACGGACGCCGGCCAGGCACGGCGCACGTCACGGCAGTGGCCGGGACACAGGTCTCGACGGTCATGTCTGTGCTGGGAGAAGAAAGTCCCAGGGGCGGCCCTGGCCGGTGACCGCGTCAGGGTGCCGCAGGGATGCGGGGGCGCGCGGTGTCGGCTCTGCGTTCGGGCAGCGGGTTGGGACGGCGTCCGGGGGGCGGGGTGCGACGGGCGGGGGTGGTGAGGGCGTGGATGCGGTCGGTGAAGTCGGTGTCGGGCAGGGGCAGGTCGAGGTCGTCGTCGACGAAGGCCACGGCGGCGGGTACGTAGCGCAGGACGGCGGTGACCGGGTCCGGTACCTCGGGTGTGCCGGTCTTGAGGGCGCGCAGGATGCGCAGGGCGGTGGTGGGGTCGATCTCGGCGAAGTCGGTGTCGTCGCCGGTGGGGGTGAGGGCGGCGTCGGTCTGGGCCTGCCACCAGTCGGCCTCATCCGTTTCGCCGAGGGTGCGGTGGTGGAGGGTCAGGTAGTAGGAGGCGGCAGTGTCGCCCGCGCCGGCGGCGTACTGCAAACAGGAAGCGGGCGGAGTCCGGGCGGCCGGTGAGCTCGAGCATGCAGCCCAGGACCCGGGCGCCGACCGGGCCGGGGACCCGGGCGAAGAACGTGCGCAGGTCGGTGAGGGCGGCGGGGTGGGTGATGACCGCCTCGCACAGCACGGTCAGATCCCACGCGGCGGCCGTGTGACCCGGCTCGGTGCGGGGGCTGGGTGAGCAGGGCCCGCCACCGGCTGGCGTCCGCTCCCCCGCCGGGCGCGGTGGCGGCGGCGCGGGCGGCGATCCGGGCGACGGCGGCGTCGATGTCGGCCGAGTTCGACGCCGTGCTCGCCGAGCCGGAGCCCGCCCGCGGCCTCGGAGGAGCTGCCCACGCTGCGGCTGGCGTGGTGGGTGCTGGAGACCGTTCCCGGCGCGGTCGGGGCAGCGACGGACGCAGAGGACGCCCGGCTCCGCGCCGGGGACCACAGCACCGTCGTCACACCCTGGACGAGAACATCGACGCCCTGGTCCCGGGGCACGCACTCCGGGGCCTGCCTCAGGCCTTCGCCGCCATCGGCGCCCAGCCCTGCGGCGGCGTCCCTCCACCGCTTGGAGCGCGGTGAAGGCGAGCGCTGCCGCCGAGGCCGGCCGTGTTGAGGTCGCCCGGTACTGCCGGGTTCAAGAGCTCGCGGCGGGTGCGGGCGATGCCGGTCTTCAGGGACGCCCCGACATCGGCGACTTCGGCGGCGCGGACGGCCTCGCGGGACTAGCCCCGCGAGGGCGGGGCGGACCCCTTCAGGTCAGCGACACGGAACTCGGCTGTCGGACTACCCCCGCGCGGGCGGGGCGGACTGGCCTTGGAGCCGCGGGTCGTTGGGGCTGATCGGACTACCCCCGCGCGGGCGGGGCGGACACTTTGTGACCTGCGGTTCTTTCACGTGATCATGCTGTTTTTCTTTACCTGCAGGATGTCCCGCCTGTTGCTGTGCTGCTCCTACGGGCTCCATAGCACCGTATTCGCCGGAGCGGTGGTCGTGGCGCCGGTTTCTCGTACCGCTCGTCAGCCAACCCAGGAAGGCGGCCATACGATCCCGCCGCCCCAGACCGACCTGCCGACGGAAAACCAGCCCACCCCCGCTGCTCCAGCAGTCCTTGGCCCGCCAGGGCATTCGTCGAGGGCGTCGGTTCGATGCGCACGCCGGATCGCCGGAGGCGTCTCCCTGCTGCCTTCCGCCCGGGCCTGTGAGCCCGAGACCCACGTGCCGCTCGACCACGACCTCGCCGAATGTGAGCCAGCGCGGGTGAGCCGTCGACGCTCTGGTTCCGGGGCACACGCACCGAGGTCCGCTTCCAGCATTCGCCGTCGCCGCCGGTCCAGGGCACGGCTATGGTTAGGGACGGGACCCAGACCGTGCTTGGGCGACGATGGGCACTGCACCAGCCACCACATCCTTAGCGCACCAGGCCGCCTCTGACTCGGCAAAACCGCACGACGAGCATCCGCTGAGCGCCCTGATTCCCGCTCCCCCTCGTGGGCGGGGTGGATGAGGTCACGCAGCGGGCGGGGCACAGCGTTTACACGCTTCCCCGTGGTCTCTGGGGCTCATCGCGCTGGCGGGGTCGGGCCATGAGGGTGATGCCGTCGAAGTCGGTGGGGGTCCAGCGGTCGCGGCCCGCGGTGCGGGTGGACCAGCGCTGTTCGGTGTCGGTGGATTCGATCATGACGGCCTGGCCGTCGTGGATGCGGTCCGCGAGGAGTTGCCAGAGCCGTTCCCGGATGCGGGTGCTGGGGGTGCCGACAAAGATGCCCGGTGCGGTTTCGATGAACCAGCGGGTGAGGTGGCCGCGCAGTCCGGGTGGTGCGGCGATCAGGACGATGACGGTCACGGGGCCGCCTCTTTGGGGTCGTTCGGTTCATCCGGTGTGCCCTCTTCGTTTGTGCCCGCTCCGTTCTGCTCGTGAGGGGGCGGGGGCGGGATGACGTCGAGGTGGGCGGCCGGTGCGAAGGGGTCGGTTGCTCCCCAGTTGGTGCCGCCGGCGACGACGGTGCCGTCCTCGTCCCACAGACCACTGAGTTCCTGCTCGAGAAGGGGCTCGCTGTCCGTGGAGAGCAAGTGCTTGAGATCGGCGACGATCCGGGGGAGCAGTTTCTCGCTCACGATGGTGTCGCGCAGGGCGATGCGGGCGTCGCGTTCGCTGGTGAGGCCTCCGGCTGCGAGGTCGAAGGCGAGGGGGATGGTGAATTCGGCCTTGTAGAGGTCGGCGATGTCGAGGACGAAGGAGAGCGCCGAGCCGGTGTGGACGAAGCCGAGTGCGGGGCTGGCGCCGACGCCGGTGATGACCGCGTGGCAGATGCCGTAGAGGGCTGAGTTGGCCGCGGACAGCAGACGGTTGATGTCGTCGCCCGCGGCGAAGGCGTCGCCGGGTTTGTACTCGCGTTTGGTCCAGGGGACTCCGGTTCGCTGGGAGTGGTGCGCGTAGAGCCTGCGGATACGGGTGCCTTCCCGGCCTCGGAGCTGCTGGAGGGTCAGGCCCTGGGTGTTCTCGCCGGGGAAGCGCAGATCGTACATGCGGCGGGCGACGGCGACGCGTTCCTTGGGGCGGGTGACGAGCCATGCCTGGCGTAACTGGAGGTGGGAGGTGCGGGCCGCGCCGAGGCCGGAGGCGTAGAGGCGGACGCCCTGTTCGCCGACCCAGCACAGGGTGGTGGCGGAGTCGGCGAGCAGGGTGACCGCGGCGTGGGTGACGCGGGTCCCGGGGCCGATGAGGAGTACGGCGAGGCAGGCGGCGGGGATGTGGACGACGCGTGCCTTGTTGACCAGGACGATGGCGTTGTCGTCGCGGTCGATGTGGCAGCGTTCGACGTAGATGCTGGAGATGCGGTCCTCCAGCCGGTACACGTCCTGCGGGCGGGCTTTCCACCATGGCTCAGGCATGATGGCCGTCCTCGCGGCTGAGGGGGGCGAGGGTGAGGAGGCCCTGGCCGTAGGCCTTGGCGGGGCCGATGCCCTGGAGCAGGGTGTGGCGCAGGAGGTCCGGGTCGGTGACGCGCAGGCGGCCCTGGTAGGTGGCGGTGGAGAGGGTGAGCCGGGGGCCGTTCTGGCGTTTGCTGAAACGGAGGATGTCGCGCGCGGTGAGGGCCACGGCGGGGGCGGGGAGGCCGGGCTCTCCGAGGCCGAGTGCCGGTGGCGGTGCGGGTTCCCCGGTGGCGGGGATGGTGAAGCCGTGGCGGTCGGTGCGGTCGAGGAGCCAGTGGAGTTGCTGGCCGGCGGTGCGGTGAGGCACACGGAACCCGCGGATCCTGCGTTCGGCGGCGGTGCCGGTCCGGGCGTCCTGTTCGGCGCGTTGTTCTGCCTGGGCGGGGCTGAGTTTGGTGGGGTGCCGCAGGGACTGGACGGGGTTGGCGGTGAGACGGAAGGCGAACTCGCGGCCGGGGGTGATTCTGTCCAGGAGGGGGGTGTAATCGGCGATCAGGGGTGCGCTGTGGTCGGCGCCGGGCCATCCGGCCTGTTCGACGAGGTGGCTCCAGGAAGGGCGGCTGTCGGTGAGGACGAGCAGTTCGGCACGGTGCGGGTTGTTGTTCTCCAGGCGCCACAGGACGCGTTCGGTGACGGGCTGGACGGCGAGGCCGGCCAGGAGGGTGGCGTGCATCCGGTGGGGGTTGGCCAGCAGGGAGGGGGCGCTGCGGCGGTGAGGGTTGAGGGCGATTTTCGACAGGTACGGCATAGGGGTCACCAGCCCAGGAGGGCGAAGGGGTCGTGGCCGGAGGCCGGGTCGGTGTCGGGCAGCGGGTGGGCTTCGGGCGGGGTGTGTCCGGTGGGGATGGTGATGGAGGTGTGGCTCACGGTGCGGTTGCTGTAGAGCGTTCCGGTGCGCAGGTCGTAGGTGTCGGGTGTGTCGGCGACGCGGTGCTCGCCGTTCGGGTCCTCGACGGTGGCGGCGAGGGTCACATGGGTGCCCTGGGTCCGTTGGCGGTGGTGGTCCGAGGCCTGCCAGGGCACGGTGCGGAGTGCGTCCGCCAGTGCGGTGCCGGGGTGCAGTCCCAGGCTGACGGGTCCGGTCGGCGGGCAGGAGCGGCGGCCGAGGGAGAGCGGGAACACTGGTCGGTGGAGGGCGTGTTCGAGGGCTTCAAGGAGGGGTTCGGGGCCGCGCAGGGCGGCGATGAAGACGGCGTCCTGGAGGTAGTAGCGCTTGGTGACGCCGGTGTACTTGGCGGGGCTGGTCTTCTTCTGGATGCCTTTGGCGTTGACCTGGCTGGAGGGCATGGGCAGCCCCCGGTGGTCGCTGACGGTGTGGTAGTCGCGCAGCAGGCTGCCGGGCTGGTCGGTGCGGACGCCGAGCCGCAGGCCGAGCAGGTCGGTGATGGGGGTCTCGCGGGGGCGCCCCTGGGCTGCGGCGAGGAGTCCGAGGACGCCGGACTTGGTGGGCTGGTGATGTGTCTCGCGCTGGTTGTAGCGGGACGGGCGGCCCCAGGACTGGAGGGGTCCGGCCAGCCGGAGGACCAGGACGGCGGATGCGGTCATCAGGCGCCCCTGGCCGCGGTCGTGGCCGGGGCCGCGGCGTCGCGGGCCGGGGACACGTCGGCGTGATCCGGTGCGCCGGCCGGGACCCGGCCGTGGGTGAGCCAGCTGTCGAGTGACTCCCGCAGCGACGCGAGGAGCGCGGGGAAGGGGACGGAGGGGCCGAAGGCCTCGGCGAGCCTGTCGTCCTGGAAGATCCGGGTGGACAGGGTCTGGGCGGGCCTGGACCCCCAGCCGGTGCCGACCGCGTCCAGCTCGGACGCGAGGCGGAGCGCGGACTCCGTGGCCAGGCCGCTGGTTCCGGTGACGGGCTGCTCGAAGGCGGACACCAGGTTGACCGGCTGGTCCGTGCGCAGGGTCACGAGCACCAGCTGGGGCAGGGTGCGGTGCGCAAAGGTGTTCTGGTGTCCCGTGGGCATGGAGCGGGTGAAGGAGTCG
Source organism: Streptomyces sp. NPDC001985 (assembly GCF_040296845.1). NCBI lineage: Bacteria > Bacillati > Actinomycetota > Actinomycetes > Kitasatosporales > Streptomycetaceae > Streptomyces > Streptomyces sp. NPDC001985. The sequence continues at coordinate 31,027 of NZ_JBEOYB010000031.1, read as the reverse complement.
ACGAACCGGACAGCGGCGTCCAGGGTGGCGTCGGCGGAGGTGAGGTTGTCGCGCAGCTGGTGCAGGCCGAGGACGGCGTACCGGTAGAGCGTGGACGAGTTGAACTCCACGGTGCCGATCATGCCCGCTCCGGAGTCCTCGGTGTTCTCGTCGTCGACCGCGGTGTAGTAGTCGAATTCGGTGCGCACCGTGTGGGTGGAGAGCGCGTGGGCGACCTGCACGGCGGCGTCGACGTTGAGGGAGGGAAGGTCGGCGACCATCCGGCCGAACAGGGCCACCTCCGCGGGGTGCCCGCCGGAGAGCGTCTCGACGACGGCCAGGCGCTTCATCTCCTCCTTGAGTTCCTGGTCCGGCAGGCCGGCGAGGCTGGCGGCCCGTCCGTCCAGCAGGGCGATGAGGTCGTCGAGCTGCCGCTTGCCGAAGAACAGCAGATAGGCGGACTGGTTGGCCTTGGTGGCGGACTGGGTGATGCCCAGCGGGGTGAGCAGAGCAGCGGCCAGGCGCTCGGCCTGGTCCTCACCGAGGCCGGCGCCGCCCTTGGTGACGGGCTGGGCGAGCCGGGCGCTCAGCAGACTGCCGATCCGCTTGGTGCGGGTGGCGCGGTCCGTCTCGGGGATGCCGGCCGCGAAGTGCATGCGCGTGGCCCGCTTCCATGCCTGGGAGGAGACCCTGGCGCGGCGTGCTCCCCCGTACAGGGCCTGCTTCGGGGTGCCCGAGTCGTCCCGGTTGAGGTTGGACGGCGGGAGGCTCTGCAGGATGTGGACCTCGGCGAACAGGGTGGGTGCGGTCATGGTGAACTCCTTCAACGGGAGGGAACGGAGTGGACATTCGGTGGTCGTGAGGGGGCGCGGCCGAGCCGGGCCGCCACGAGGAGCGGTCGGGAGGGGTCGGGCAGGCCCGCGCCCCGCATCGGTGGCGGCCCGGACCTCCGGCAGTGGCGGGGACGGCTCCGGACGGCGCACTCCCGCTGCCGCGCACGCCGTGGACGTGGGCTCAGCCCGGGGACGGTGTACGGGTGGAGTGGAACGCCCGGTCCCACCGGCTGCGGATCGCCGTCCGCCCGGCGGGGGCGTTCTGGCCGCCGCGAATCGCCGTCCGTTCGTCGGGGATGTCCCATCCGCGCAGATCGGATTGGAGGCGGCCGTAGTCCAGGGGCTGGTCGGCTGTCCGCAGAAGGGGTACGAGACCGCGCAGATGGCGGCCGAGTTCATGGCCGTCCACGGAGGTGAGGATGTTCCCGAAGCGGCGTTCCAGCGCTTCCGCGCTTCCCCGGCCCGAGGCGCGCAGCCGTGCGCAGGCCTCGCCGAGCCCCACACCCGGGGCGTGCATCGCCTTCCGCCGGCCGTGCTGGTGGAGGCCGAACAGGACCAGCACCGTGTGCTCGGTGGCCAGCCGGCTCCCGAGCGCGCCGGTGGTCTGCTCGTAGGGGCTGACCTCGGCCCGGTACAGATTCCAGGTCCCGGGCACCGTCCCCGCCGCCCGGTCCGCCCCGGCCCGCAGCGCCGCCAGCTCTGCCGCCGCCCGCGGCGCCACGGGGGTGTACCTCTCCCAGTAGGGGGGCTTCTCGTCGGGCGTCCTCAGAAAGGGGCCCGGCGCGGCGGGGTCGGTGCGGGCCAGGTCCGTGTACTGGAGGCCCCAGGCCCGCACCCTCCGTTCGTGCTCCGGCTCGGCCTGCTGCCAGGCCAGCAGGTCGAAGAAGAGACGGGTGTAGTCCAGGCGGACAGCGGCGCCCCGCAACTGCTGCACCAGCGGGCGCAGGTGATGGGCGAGCTCCCCCTGGTCGAGGGCGCCCGCCAGGGCGTCCATGCGCCGGTCCACGGCGATCGGACTGACCTGGCCACAGCCGCGCAGAGCCCGGCAGGCGGTCCCCAGCCCGACACCGGACTGGTGGACGGTCCGCGTCTGGCCCTGCTGGTGCACACCGAACAGGGTCAGAGCCACATGTTCGGCGGCGAAGGCGGCCGACACCGTGCCCGCCGCCTCCTCGGCCTCGGTGCCCCGCACCCGGTGCAGTGCCATGGGCAGCGCTCCCGGTTCCCGGTCCACGCCCGTTCGGAGCGCGGCGACATTCCTGGCCGCGTACGAATCCCCGGGAGTGAAGGTCTCCCAGAAGTAGGGCCGCCTGCGGGCGCCCCGCTCATGAGAGGTGCTGCTGGTCCCGGTCATGCCGCCTCACCCCTGCCGTCCTGCGCGTCCGCCGCCCGGGGCAGGATCTCCCGCAGCGCCTTCCACAGCCATGCCTCGGCCCGGCCGCTGCGGTGACGGGTCTCCTTGTTGTTCTCCCGGATCACGCGCCCCACGACAGCGCGCGGCGGCATCGCGTCCAGCAGTTGCCCGGCCTCCCGGCCGGCCTCCTGCCACAGGGTCAGCTCCCATGCCGCGCGCCCGCGTTCCAGCCGATCCCAGTCGTCGCCGACGGTGCGCAGACCGGCCAGCAGACGCCGCATCCGCCCGTCCACCGCGTGCAGAAGCCGCAGCGACGGCCGCTCGCCCTTGTCCCGGGGCAGCGGATCACCGCCCGCCGCCCGCCGCAGATCCGTGTGGAAACGGTCCAGGGCACGACCGGTCTGATCGGCCTGGGCAGCGCATTGCAGGATGGCTTCCCGCACATCGGGGTTGCCGGCGACGAGCGCGGTGACGGGCAGCGGAAGACTGTCCGCGATGGCGTTCTCGACGACCGCGCTCTGGTTCCCGTACTCCAGGCCGCAGATCTCCACACCGAGGGGGTAGTCCGCCGCGAGGTAGCCCTCGGCGTTCAGGTCACCGGCCTGCCGCAGCAGTGGGGAGGTGACCGGCCCACTGCCGTCCGCGGACAGATCGAGGGCGAGCAGAGCCGCCAGGCCCTGCCAGGCCGCGCGGCCGGACAGATGGCGGCGCGGCCGCTGCGGCCGCTGCCCGGCCTTCGGCTTGGCCGTGTGGTTCCACGCGGTGTGCGGTTCCTCCTGCGGGGTCTGCTCCAGGCGGTCTCCCGCGCAGAGGACGACCCGCCGCACCCGCGGCCCCCCGGGGGATTCTTCGGGGATCAGCCGGACCCTGCGTGACTGGAACGTCAGCAGGTCGAGCAGACCCGCCACCGGACGCGGGGACCACTCCGGCGTGGCGGGATCTCGCCCGCCGGCCGGGGACGGACGCTCGTCCCACGCCCACTGCGGCCGGTCGGCCGGCACGAGGCCGTCGGGCACGACTGGGAGGTTGAGCAGCAGCGTCTCGTACAGGGTCCGGCCGACGGGAACGATCACACCGAGCTGACCGAGCGGCCCGGTCGGGTTTCCCGTGGTCTTGCCCTTGACCACCAGCGGGTCGCCCGCGGCACCGGTCTTGATCGCTGCGGTGTCCCAGCACTGGGTGTGCAGCAGCCACAGCGCCGCCTGGTCCGGTGACAGGTCCAGCTCGTCGGCCTCGCTGAGGGAACTGAACAGCGGGACGTTGTTTCCCGAGGCGATCGACGGCATCAGCAGCGCGGACGACTTCGTGTCCCCGCTGACCGCGGTCAGCCCCGCTGCCTGGGCGAACGGCCGGGCCTGGTCGAAGAGGTGGAAACGGTCACCGAACCGCGGGCCCAGGTAGTGCGCCAGCCGGCCGGTCTCCTCCGGTGTGAAACGGCCCCGCTCGAACCGGTCCGCCCACTCACCGGGAGTCCGTGGCGCGCCCAGCGCGTCCAGCACCACCGGCAGCAGGAGCTGCCGCAGCACCGCGGGCAGCATCGTCGGCTCCGGCAGTTCGAGCCGCCGGATCAGATGGGACCGCGTCAACGCGCCCAGGACTCCTTCGCCGGACCGGCCGCCGTCTTCACCGACAGCGGGTAACCAGCCATCCCGCACAAGATCACCGTGCACCGCAGCTCTTCTCTTCCTGTGGTCGTTCGAGGCGACGCCGGCAGACGCCAGGCGGACCCGGAGGCGCCTGCCGGCCCTGAGATTTTTCAATGTCTGCTTGTGGAGCCGCACCCTGATCGGGTGGAGAGCACCCGATCGGGTGGTCCCGCCCTCCACGGCCCCGCATCACCGGCCCCACCCGGTACAGTCGCCAACCGCCTCCGGGCTCCCCGCCCGAGCGGGGGTTTTCCTGTCTGCTTGTGGCCGTCGTCCCCGCCGCCGCGGGGCTTCCTCCAACCCTCTACGCCTCCACCACCAGGCCCATCACAGCGTCGTAGCCGACCCGGGACGACCCCAGCACGGCCCACCCGTCCTCCTCCAGCACCAGTGCCCTCGCGTACCGCAGCCATGGATCGCCCGCCCATCCCGGCAGCGGCCGCAGCTCCCTCTCCGCCACCTCGGTCAGCCCGAGAGGCAACCGCACCAGCCCGTCCAGCACCCGCTCCACCACCTCGGCCTCCCCCGCTTCGCCCTGCACCCCGAGACGGCCCCCGCCGATCGCCGCGTACCCGCCCCGCACCCGCCGGACGACGACCACCTCCACCGAGCGCTTGCCGTCACGCACCACGGCATCGAGATCCGCCTCCTTCCGCACCCGGTGCACCCCGCCGTAGTGGAGACCCGCCAGCGTCGGCGCCGCCCATCCACGCGGCGACGTCAGCACGAACCCCTGCGCGTCCGCCGCCCGCTTGCGCTGCTTCTCCCCCCACACCGCCTCAGCCGCCTGCTCCCGTACGGCCCACGGCTCCGGACACACCAGGGCCTCCCCGTAGGCGCGCGCCACCAGACCGGGCACCTGCTCCGGGACACTCCACCCGGGACCGTCCACCCCGGCCGGCCGCCCGCCCCCCGGCACCGGCGGCTGCCCGCCCGCCGCCTCGGCCACCGCAGCAGCCGCCCGCAGCAGAGGCCACTCCTCGTAGATCGTCCGCGACGCCGGCAGGAACACCGGCAGCCCCGACGAACCGCCCGCGACACCCGTCACCAGCACCCTCGGCACCGACACCCCCGCGGGCCGCCGCGTCCCCTCGTGCCGGTGCAGCCGCCCCACCCGCTGCAACAGCAGATCAACCGGAGCCAAGTCCGTGACCAGCACATCGGCATCCACATCGAACGACTGCTCAGCAAGCTGCGTCGCCACCACCACCATCCGCCCGGGCCGCGCCGCCCCCGCACCCGGACCCATCAACCGCAGACACCGCTCCGTCCGGTCCGCACGGTCCGCCGCGCACAGCCGCCCGTGCAGCAGAACAAGCTCACCCTCGAAGCCCCCCGCAACCAGCGCGCTGTGGATGCTCTGCGCCCGGTCCACCTGGTTCACCACCACCAGCGCCACACCACCGCCCGCCACCGCTTCCCGTACGGCCTCCGCCACCGCAGTGCCCTCCACGGACACGTCCGGCAGCCACTCCACCGCCACCGGGACCGACGGACGCCACGACGGCACCGCCTCCACCGAACTGGCCACCACCGCCCGCCCGTCCACCGCGTACGCCGACGTCACCGACGGATACCCCGCCGGAGCCGACACCGCCTCCGACACATCCGCACGGCCCGTCACCCCCGACAGATAGGCATCCACCAGCATCTGCCGCAGAACCGGCGGCAACGTCGCCGACAGCAGCACCACCGGCACACCCGCCTGCCCCAGCCACTTCAGCGCCTCGACAAGGAACTGCCGCATGTACACATCCGCGGCATGCACCTCGTCCACGATCACGACCTTGCCCGCGAGCCCGGCAAACCGCAGCATCACATGGCGCGTCCGCGTCGCCGCGTACAGCAGATGATCAACAGTCCCGACCGCGAAACCCGTCAGCAGCCCGCGCCGGCTGCCCAGAAACCACCGCGGCGGCCCTTCCCGCTCCGCCACACCGCACGAGTCCTCCTCGTACCCGAACTCGTCGTCCTCGTCGACAGCCCCGTACTCAACCCCCGCAGGCCCTTCCCGCCCCTCACCGGCCGACGCCTCCCACAGAGCCCGCCACTGCCTGTTGAAACGCCGTTTGCCATGCAACAGCGCCACCTGATCCACCAGACCCGGATCAAACGACTCAACCCACGACACCACCTGCGCGAACATCGGATCGCTCGTCGCCTGCGTCGGCATCGCAACAAACACACCATCCAGACCAAAACGCGCCGCCAGAACCTCCGCAGCCGCCAGAGCCCCCTTCGTCTTCCCCTCCCCCATCGGAGCCTCCACCACCACCAGCCCCGGAACAGGCATCCCCCACACCCGCTCCACCAACTCGACCTGAGACAACCGCGGCACCACCCCCAGCCGCGTCAAAGGCGCCAGAGCACTCCCGGGGACCTCCAGCGCACCCCAGCCACCACGAAGCCCCAACCGCGACCACCCGGCCTCCGCCCGCCGCCGCGCACCCGCCAACGACACCTCCCCGGCGTCGCCCAACCCCACAAAACACGAACTGTCACTCGCGATCCAGTCCGCCATCACCACCAAGCCGGACAAGGCCAACTGCTCGGCCTTCCGCAATCCCCCCACCGGGCACACCGCCCCCAAACCATCAAACCCCACCGCCCGCGTGAAAACCTCCACCAGCCCCCGCTGAACCACCCTCCACTCACCACCACGCCCCTGAAGCTCACCAGGCGCCCTCAGACTCCCCGCCGACGGAAACGCCCCATGGTGCCCCGACACCAACGGCCACACCCACCCAGCCGCTTCCCGGCCCCACGCCTCACGCAACAAAGGCGCCAACAACGCCCCACCGGCGACATCATGCCGCCACCGCTCCGACTTCGGCCACCGGTGCCACGTCAGCCCGGCGGCAACAACCGGAACCGCCTCGACAGCGTCCAAAGCCTGAAAAGCCGGAGTCGCCTTCCCGCAATCATGAATCCCGCACACCCACATGAACCACTCACGACCACGCCCCCCGCTCACCTCATCCAGCCGCCGCCGCAGCGAAGGAGCGAGATACTCCCCCCACATCACCTCGGCAACCGCCGCAGTATCCAGCAGATGCCCTAATAACAGATGCGTCCGCCCCTCATTACGCGCCGCCGATTTCCCCCACAGCACCGACAACCGCGACACCACCTCCGGAGCCAGCCCCATCGACCGCATCAGATCAACAACCGACACATCGGCACCCACCAGACCCCACCCCTCCACGGCCCCAGTACCGGCTCCCACAGATGCAGCGCACCCTATCCCGCACCACTGACAACGGCTGCCGCGCCAGCAACACCGCTGCTCAGAGCGTATGCCCGTGACCGGAGCAGACCGGGGAGCACCTGGCAGGTGCCCCCGGACAGGGTGAGCGACAACCACGCCGACGGGCCGGACGCGGTCCGGCCCAAGGGACGCCACGCCCTCCACGGAAGACCCCCGCGCGGGCGGGGCGGACGGCCACCGCGGTCGCGTCGTCGCGATAGCCTTCGGACGACCCCCGCGCGGGCGGGGCGGACAGCAGCGCACCCTCACCCATGAGGAGGCGCAGCGGACGACCCCCGCGCGGGCGGGGCGGACCGTGCGACGGCCGGTCATCAGGCCGGGGTGCCGGGACGACCCCCGCGCGGGCGGGGCGGACTTGATGGCGTCGGCGATCCGTGTCGGCAAAGGCGGACGACCCCCGCGCGGGCGGGGCGGACACGCGGGCACCGTCGGGCAGGCGTGGGTGGACAGGACGACCCCCGCGCGGGCGGGGCGGACGGCGGGTGGTCCACTCGCCGCGGTCGCGATGGAGGACGACCCCCGCGCGGGCGGGGCGGACAACCGGCGCGCGTCGGGGTGCGGGACCAGCCTCGGACGACCCCCGCGCGGGCGGGGCGGACAAATCCTCGGAAGTTCCCGGAAGATCTCACGGGGGACGACCCCCGCGCGGGCGGGGCGGACACTTCGTGACCTGCGGCGTTGTCACGTGATCATGCTGTTTTGCTTTACTTGCTTCACGGCGGTTCCCCGGGTGCTGCTGTTGTGCCGACTCTGGTGACATCGGGCTCGGTTCACCGTATCCGCCAGAGCGGGTACGTGTTGCCGGTTCGCTTCGCCGCCTCCCGGGCCGCGACCAGGGCCTGGCGCGCGAGGTCGACGCGGCTCAGCTCGCCGGTCATGCGATCACCGTTCCTGCAACGTCGCTGTCCATGTCGCGGGCAGCGAGCTCGGGCAGCACGTCGGGCGCGGCCGCGGCACGGGCGGTGGCCTGCTCGCGCAGCTGCCGCAGTCGCGTTGCGAGCAGGTACTCGGCTGCGCGCTCCCGGGCGGTGTCGGCGGCCTTCGTCGCCGCCGCGACGGCGTCCGCACTGTTCGGGTTGGGCCGGAAACAACGCCGCCCCTGCTCGGTCTTGTAGGCCCGCCGGGCTTCCGCGTCGGCTTCCTCGGTCCGGGCCAGCCGCCCCAGCGCGCTGCGGTGGAACTCCGGCAGCGCCTCCTCCACTGCCCGTAGCGCGCCGAAGGCGAGCGCGGACGCCGTGCCGATCGGGTCGGCGTGCAGCTCACCGGGCGGCGCCGAGTCCAGGAACACCCGCCGGGCGCGCTCGATGTCGGCCGCGAGCAAGGTCCGGACACCGGCGGCGACCGCGGCCTGGTCGGCCAGGTCGGCCGCCCAGGCCGCGGCGACCAGTCCGGCCTCCACCGTCAGCGCCTCCGTCCGGCGTTCGTACCCGCACGCCTCGCACAATCCACCGGCCTGCTGCTGCCCGCAGCCCTCGCACGCCGGCGCATCGCGCCGAGCCTTCTCCGCACGGGCCTGCTCATGGCGCCTCACGAAGTCCTCCGCTTCGATGACCACCTGCTCCCGCAGCCGCTCCTCGAGGACGCGCCGACGCTCGTCGTCATCCAAGCCGGGCAGCTCCCGCTGGATCTGCGCCGAGATCTTCGCCTGCCGGGCCCGCCGAATGTGCACTACGTTGCCGCAGTTCTCGCACTCGCCGCCGGTAACCAGGCGGGTGCCGTCGTCGCAGCGCCGGTCCGAGCACGACGGCCGCCGCACCAAACCCCGGCCGATCAGCCACCCGAACGGCTTGTCGACCAGAGCCTCGCCGCCGGTCTCCGCCAGGCGGTCAGCAAGCCGGTCGGCCAGCAGCCGCAGCGCACCACCCGGCAGCGCCAGCACGCCCTCCAGACTGGCCAGCTCCGCCTTCGCGGCATTCTCCACCCGGTCCTGCTGCCAGCCGGACAGCCGCTCCCACAGCCACGACACCGGCCCCAGCGCCACCCGCAGACCAAGATCAGCCGGAAGAGTCAGCCTCCGCTGCTGCTGCGCTTTGTCCCACCCCACGGCCTTAGGCCGGCCACCGACCCCAGCCACGGCAGCACGCTGTCCCACCCTGCTCATCCACCGGGGACTCCTTCCGCTTTTCCCCGCGCAGCGGGCCGACCCCGGCCACCGGCGACGCCGACCCGGCGGCGCCGGTCTTGCCGTCGACCGCCTGGTCGTCGCGCACGCACACGCGGTCCGGCAGATCACCGAACCCACCACGGCCTTCGCCGGAAAAACCACAATCAAGCCGCTGAGGAACAACAGGAGTAACCAGGTGAGGGTGGTCAGTGTGAAGGGCTGCCGCAACGCCGGGCTCTGCAACATCCGCAACATCCATCACTGCCATACCGCTGACCTGCGCTTCCTCGTCCATATCCGACAGCTCACCACCCCTGCTGTAACGCCGCGCTCTGAAAAATCGGGCTCAGGGGGCTCTCCGCACCGTCCCTTTGGATGTCGTCGGCAACGGCCGTGCGACCGGGCGCGGCGGCAACCGCCGGCGCCATCAGCCGCGACCGGCTCGCGAGCCCGGACGCTGTCCGCAGACGTACCCGGACCACGAGCTCCCGCTCCTCCAGGCGCCCGAGGATTCCCTCCGCCGCGCCCCGACCAGTACGCATACCGAGCCGTTCCGGTGCGTCCAGCCCGCACCTATCACTGCCTCCAGCAGCCGCCACAAGGCGGCGTACTCCTTCTTCGCCAGGTTCAGCGGGTGTCCCACCACATCCTGCGCCGCCCACAGTTCCGTAGCGACCCGGGGGCGGAATTGGTCGCCTTAGCCCCTGGTCACTTGCGCACTGCAGGGGGCAACTTCATGGAACCCGCCCCGCTCGGGCCCGGGTGCGCCGTACGGTCGCTTCTACGTATGTCGACCGGGTGGTGACGCCGGGGTCGGGCAGGGAGGGGAGATCCGAGGATGGTCAACGCCCGTACGTACCCGCTGTGGCGGGATCTCGCGATGAGCGAGGCCCTCCCCCGGGAAGCCCTCAAGACAGTGATCGGAGCCCTGTGTGCCCCGGCGACGACGCCGCAGGGCTTCGACACCCAGGCAGACCGGTGGCGAGAGGGAGCCCTCAAGGAAGCGCTGCCCGCGCTACTGGCCCGAACCTCTGCCAAGCGGCTGCGTGGCCAGCTCCTGGTCCACGCCGACGAGAAAACGCTGACCGCCCTGGTGGCCGACGGCACCGTGACCGCCGCCGACGCGCCCGCCATCCTGCGGCACCGCCGGGTCTGGGCGGGGCTGATCTCCGCTCTGGCACGGCATCCCGACCAGGTCGAAGCAGCGATCGGTCTCCTGCCCCGCCTCCCCCACCACAAGGTGGAGCAGGTCGTCCAGGACTGGGATCTCGACCGCGACACCCGCACCCAAGAGACCCCGCCAGCCCCGCCCCTACCGCCAGAACTGTTCGACGCTGTCCTGGAAGCCTGCCTCACCCCTCTCGCCGCATACCTGCTCCACCCAGAACCCGAAGAGGGCTGGGCAGCCGTGTCCGATTTCCCGAAGGACTGGTCGCTGGAGCTGGGCGGCCACACCGAGTGGGCGATGCTTGCCCGCTGCCCCCAGCGGTGGGCACAGCTCACCGCGCACCCCACGTTGGGAGCAGCCGTCCAGCACCTGTTGCTGGACCAGGCCGAGACGCAGGCCCTCGAGGACGCCCGGCTCCGCGCCGGCGACCCAGATGGCGGGGAATTGCCCGCCGACTCGGCACCCGCTCTCAGCGAGGACCTGCTGCGCGCCTGCCTTCCGGCCTTGTGCCTGCCCGAGCTGACAGACCTGCCCAACCCGCAGGTGACCGCCCGTCGGACCCTGCACCACCTCGTGAACCGAGTCCGCAGCAACCCGCGCCTGAACGACCTCGCCGCCGAGCAGCTGCACGCGGCCTCCGACGCACTCGTCACCCGCGGCCAACTGGTCACCTGGCCCGACAAGCAGGAGGGCGATCACCAGTTCGACGGCCGTGTCCTGCGCCTCGCCGAGGACCTGGCCCTTCTCAGCGCCAACCCCACCCACCTCGCCGGCGCCTGCGCTCAGCTCGCCCGACTGGACCAGCCGGCCGTCGTCTCCCCCGCACCGAGCCGCACCCTGATCCGCGTCCTCAACAACGTCGATCCGGACCATGACCGCCCGGCCCAGCTGCTGGAACGCCATGCCGAGCACCGCCGGGTCCAGGCCCTGACCGCCCTCGCCGCCAACCCGCACATCCCGCGCGCCGGCGTTGTGAACGTCCTGAACGGGCTGCACCCCGCCGAACTGGCCTGGATTGCCGAGAAAGCCGGCGGCCCTGCCTGGTTCCGGGCCGAGGCGGCCGCCATCCCGGTGCCCGAGGACCAGGACGACGGTGTGGTGCGCCTGGTGGACGACGACGAACTCGGCCAGCACCCCGACCCCGCGTCCGTCCTGCAGTCCTGGCTCGACTCCCCCGCCACCGGTGAGATCCTCACCCGCTCCGAGGTCTACCGCGCCGTCGTGAAGTCCCGCCACCACACCCTGGAGCACCTGCGCCAGATCCCTGCCGAAGAGGTCCTCGCCGGTCACGAACCCGACGTCGCCCTGACGATTCTGCTCGGCCATTGCGGGCGCAGCACCGGACGGTGGGAAGCCCTCGCCGCAGCCATGTCCTTCGACCACGACGACGAGAAGATCACCTTCGGGCAGCTCCTCGACTCCCTGGACCCCACGCCCGTGAAAGCGCAAACGCCCTGACAGCCGCGGTGTCTGCGGCAGCACCTGGCCCGCTTGCAGCCTCGGCGCCTCGACGACGGAAGCGCTGCCGCCGGGGACCGGGCCGTCCGGCGGCCAGTCGGACACCGTGCCCTTGCCGCCCCGCCACCACATCCCCGGCACGGCAGTTCATCTCGGACTCGGCACACCCCGAGACAACGAGAATCCGTTGATCCCGCACTCCACCACGCACCCTGGACCACGAGGGCGGCGGGCGCGGGCGTGATGCGGACCGGACGCCACCCCGGAGGGCTGGGACGACGGGCAGGTGCTCTCTCTGACCGGTTCGGACCTGGACGGCCTCCGCGCGGGCGGGGTAGACGGCAGCCGGGAAGCCCACATGGCAACGAGTAGCCTTCTCCACGATCGGCACGCCGGCGGAAGTCCCGGGAGGAGAGCGCGATGACGGACTCGAACCGGCCTGACCTCGGCCGGGTGTTCAACGACGTGCCGGAGCTCTACGACCGGGTCCGTCCGGGGTACCCCCACGAGCTGTTCGCGGACGTCGTCACCGTCACCGGCATGAACGAAAGGTCGTCGGTGCTGGAGGTGGGCTGCGGTACCGGTCAGGCCACGCGCTCGCTGGCAGCCCTCGGGTGTCCGGTGACCGCTATCGAGCCCGGAACGGCGATGGCCGCACTCGCCCGCCGGCGCCTCGCGGTCTTCCGCAACGTCGAAGTCGAGAGCTCGACGTTTGAGGAGTGGGACGACCGCGGTCGACGCTTCGACGTTCTGGTGGCCGCGTCGTCGTGGCACTGGGTCGACCCGTCGACCGGCTGGCAGCGAGCACACGACCTGCTCCTGCCGGGCAGCTGGATCGCGCTGCTCGGCCACGTCGTGGTGCGCCGGCCGGGAGAGCCGGAGGTGTACTGCGAGACCGCCGACATCCACGAGCGATTCTGCCCCGGGACCCCCGACTGGGGTCATCCTCCCCTGGAGAAAGACGTGCGCACCACCGACAGGGGCTGGGGACCGGTCGACGATCCCGGCGGACTGTTCAGCCCGCCGACCCTGCGCTGGTATCCGACCGTGCAGTGGTTCACCGGGGACGGCTTTGCCGATCACCTTCGTTCGCTGTCGCTGTACCGGAGGCTCGACCCCGACATCCGTGAGCCCCTGCTCGACGCCGTCGCCGAGCGCATCCGCACGCGCATGGACGATCGAGCATCACGCCGCTACCTCAGCGTCCTCCGTACTGGACAGCGCACCGAGTGAGCCCAAAGGCAAAACAAAGGCGTAGCCGCAAGAAGCGCAGCACGGTCGAGAGAGCCATCAACAGGCTGGAGAACTCCCGCGCTGTCGCAACCCGATACGACAAGCGCGGCTACGTCTTCCTCGGCAGCGTCACCGCAGCCTCCCTCATCATCGGGCCCGCACCTGACCGCGTGCCATGACCTCAACTCACCGAGGCGCCCGGCGCCAGCGCCAAGCCTGCTGCCGCGAGGAAGTCGTCAAGGCTGATGGCGCCGCTGCCGGTGCCGTCGTCCCATTCAATCAGGAGCCCCGAGAGGCCCTCGTTCCAGGACTCCGGCGCGTTGGCATCATTGTCAGGGCCGGGATGCCACTCGACGCAACCCTCGCCATGCCGGTATCGGAGATACAGGTACTGTCCGTCCGCCGTCCAGGCATCCCACTGTGATGGGTGGGCAGAACACGTCTGCACAACCTGCATCAACTTCTTCCGACCCTCATTCGTGCTCATCCAACGATGATCACGCCAGAATCAGTCGCCCGGCAATCGACTTCAGACCGTCGGTACAGAGGCCGCTCAACCAACAGCCAGACCCGCGCCTGCGCGGGCCCGCCTGCCGCTTGGCCGACGGGGTGCCCTGCCCCGTGCAACCGGCACCAGCCGCGCCCCGAGCCGGTACCGCGCGGTGCGGGTCCCTCGCCGTATCGGCGGTCTTCGCCGCGCAGCGGCGACGGCGTCCGCGCTGGTCGGGATGTGCCGGCTCTAGGACGTGTCCGCAAAGTCATGGGGAGAGCCAGAGTCGTAGACAGGCGAGGGTGACCAGGGCTTGGTAGTGGCGGGCTCGTTTGTCGTAGCGGGTGGCGAGGGCTTTGTTCTGTTTGAGCTTGTTGAAACAGCGTTCGACGACGTTGCGGCGTCGGTAGGCGGTGCGGTCAAGGCGGCAGAGTGTCCCGCCGCGTCGTCGGCGTCCGCTGATCTGGTCGGTGCGTTCGGGGATGGTGCAGGCGATGCCGCGTCTGCGCAGGTAGGCGCGGATCTTGCGGGACGAGCAGCCCTTGTCGCCGACCACCCGGTCGGGGCGGGTGCGTGGCCGGCCGGGCCCGGACCGCCTGATGCGGATACGGGCCATGACCTGCTCGAACTGCGTGCAGTCGTTGACGTTTCCGCCCGTGAGCGTGAATGCGAGGGGCCGGCCCCGCCCGTCGCAGGCGAGATGGATCTTCGTGCTCAGCCCGCCGCGGGACCGGCCGAGCGCCTCACCTTCCCAGAGCCCCCTTTTCGGGCTCCAGCGGCGTGCTGGTGGGCCCGCACGATCGTGGGGTCGACGCATACGATCGACCAGTCGACCTCGCCGACCGCATCCGAGTGCTGCTGAATGTGGGCCAGGAGCCGGTCCCAGGTTCCATCCGCCGACCAGCGGCGGAACCGTTCGTAGACGGTCTTCCACGGCCCGTACCGTTCGGGCAGATCCCGCCAGGCCGCACCCGTGGACAACTTCCACAGGATCCCGTTGAGAACCTGCCGCCGATCCCGCACCGGCCGCCCCATCCGAGGCGGAGCCAGCAACGGCCCGATCACCGCCCAGGCCTGATCAGTCAGTTCATGACGACGCACCACGAACAGAATAACGATTGATCGACATTGCGGACACGACCTAGGCGGAAGCCGGAGCGGACTCGTCCGCCCTGCCCTCAGCGCCTGCGGCCGTGTCCCGCTTCAGCTCCATCCGGCGGCCCACCACCTCACCCGCGGGCAGGCTCGCCCAGTACGGATGCGTCGACACGGTGACGAACAGGTCCAGCACGGGACCCCGGAGCCGCGCGTCCCCAGCGCGCTGCTCCTCGCTCCAGCCGGGGCTGGCTGCGCGGGCGCTGGTGTAGGTGGGGTACAGCTGCCGGGTGTCCTCCCAGCCGTCCAGCGGCTCCGCTGACCAGGGAAGTCCCTGGCACAGGGCCTGGTGCTCCGCCCGCGCGCGGTGAAGACGGGTCTGCGCCTCAAGAAGATCGGGAGGGAAATCAGACATGGCCGAAATAATAGCCACACTCGAATGATCGTTCTAATAATGCACCCAGGGAACCCTCCGCCCGACCTTCTGGGAGCCCGCAGACACGCTGGCACCGGGCTCACCTGCGGCCCCGCATGGAGCACCCACACTCCCCTCCGAAAGGAATCGATGTCGAACCCCGACACCACCGTCCACGTCCGCCGGGCGCTTCTTCCCGATCACCTGCCCGCTGTCACGGCAGCGCTGACGGGCACCTCCGCCTCAGCGGCCCGCACGGTCCTCCTCTCTCACGGCTTCCGGGACGCCGGGGGCGGAATGGTGCTGGCACGCATCGACCGGGAGGAGCCCCACTACGCCGCCCGGGCCGCCGAGGACCTGGCCCACCACGGCTTCCGAACGAGCATCGACCCCTACCTCCAGGAGGAGATCGACGCCGAGTGGACCTGGGGCAACCACCCCATGCCCCGGTTGACCCGCGACGAGGTCCGGGAGGTCAGTGACGCAGCACAGGCGATCCATGACGACATGGCCGCCGGGCGCCTCACCATCCACCTGCACGCCCACGACGGGTGGACCACCGTCGCCGTCGGCACCCACCAGGACGGTCGGCACATCCACCTCCATGGTGAGGACGATCTCCGACAGGTCACCGGCGTCTACGACACCGAGACCGCAGCGGTGGCCGACTTCCACCGCCTTTACAGCGTTGCGGTACGCCCTGGAACGGCACCAGCCACCCACACCGAACGTGCCGCAGCAGCGGCCCACCGGTTCGCCTCGGCGCCGGTGAGCACCACGGACCCGGCCGGTTCCGAGCGGGCCGCTCCGAAGACCATGCCCGTCCGTGCCGCCGAGCGCGGGAACCACGAGGCCCTCCTGAAGTCCTTCCTGGACACCCAGGGTGAGTGGGAGAAGTGGCGGACCTGGGACGACAACTGCACCTACGCGATCCACGAATCGCGGACGATTCGCGTGGAGTTCGACCACGAGGCCCGCCACCGAGCCGACGTCGCCTGGACCGTCGCGGTCCACGAGTCTCCCGTCGGGGAGCGCCTGTGGCACGCCACCGTCACCGCCGGCACCCCTGCCCCGATCATGAGCACGTTCCTCGACAGCCTCGCCTCCGAGAACGCCTGGGACAACGGCACCACGCCGGTGACCGAGAAGACCATCGCCGAGGCCACCCGCCCCCTCGGAAATGTCGGCTGGACCCACACGGTCAACGGGCACGGGATCACCCTGACCGCACCCGGCCCCCACCCGGCCGGCGTCCGGTTCGACCCAATCGTCACCCACCCCGGCTGGACCCTGTGGAGCGGCAACCCCGAACGGCCCGACTGGGCCATCCACCTCTCCCCGTACACCCCAGCAGCCCTCCTGCAGGACCTCACCTTCGAACTCGCCCACAACCAGGCCATCCGCACACCATCGGCCCCGGCCAGGTCGGCACCACTCAGCGTCCGGGTGGCCCCCCGGCATCGCCCCGTGGCACGGCAGGTAGGGCACAGCGGCGGTGATCCGCAGAAGGTGACCAACACCGTTCCCACCTGTGCAGTATCGGACGATATGCGAGCAAGACGAGGGCGAGTCTGCCTCCATCCACGCGATGGGGGCAGACTCGCCCTCGCCTCAACTGTCAGTGTCCGCCCGGACGCTGGCTGCGTGGCTACGCGACGTACTCAAGGATGCCGTTCGCGGCCAACGACGCTGACAATTGGCAGGCGTTCGAGCGGATGGTTGCGGACCAGGTCAGCAAGCTCGACTCCAACGCGACCGTCGAGCACGACGTGAAGCTGAAGGGTGTTCACAGCGGGATTGAGCGCCAGATCGACGTGCTCGCATCGGTTCAGGCTCTCGGCGCCACCATGCAGGTCGTCTACGAGTGCAAGCTCTACAAACGCGCCGTGGGCATCGGCACCGTCGAGGAGTTCATCGGCAAGATCCTGGATCTGCGGGTTGACCGAGGAGTCCTCTGCGTCTTCGGCGACGTGACTCCGTCCGCCTTCCGCCGCCTGGCTGGTGTCATCCATCCTCGCCTGGACCTTTGTCTCTGGCATTGAGACAACCCCACGCTCTTCGATCGGGCGCCGTCGCTGGACGAAGAGAACTGGGATGCCATTTCTGATGGGGATCGGCGCATGAAGCAGGTACGTCGTCAGCGGTTCCATTTTTGCTGATCCGGGTCGAACAACGGGCGATGCGCCCTCGCGGTCTTCAGCCACAGGCGCTCCGACACGGGCAAACAGCTTGGCTACCGTCCTGATCCCCTGCGTCCAGCACCGGTTCGTGCCAGACCGGGTAGCAACCGCTCGCGATCCTTGCTCCGCGCTTCCCTCATCCTCTGCAGGTGGGCGACAGTGCCATGACGGCTGTGGCAGTGCTGGGCACAATCCGCGGCCACGCCAGGGAAGTTTCCGGTCGTTCGGCGGATCTCCTGGCGAGGACTCCCGGTGAAGGTGAGCGCTTGGTTGTACTCAGCGATCTCACAGGGCGTGTCGGCTTCCAGTAGTTGCAGGTCGAGTCGCCCGGTGCCGTGTCCCTGCCCGTCGAACCAAATCCGGCACCCACGCGCTCCGTAGTTGCAGGAGCAGGTGCGCATGTCCTCGCTGAGGGCGATTCCGAACTCGGGGTGGGTGAGGTGCTGAATGAGCTCGTCGTGTGGTGTCCAGTGCGGTTTCGCGAAGGTGAGGGTGAAGCCGTAGGTGTCGTTGTGCTTGGTGAAGCCGGCCATGTCCAGCCAGTCGGCACCGGCACGGAAAATCATCAGTCGCCGGAGCAGGGCGCTGCCGAGTGCCGCCGCTTCACGCCACGCCTCGTCAGACCATGCGTGTGCCCGGGTGAACACGGCTTCACCGGGTGTCAGCTCTCGACTCCGGAACGGCACCGACGCACGGGCTTGCTGACGGTGGCGGAGCTCCACCGCGGCCTTCCAGGCTTTCTCGGGAATACCCGCGAGGCGGATGGTGGCGGTGGTTCCCAGGAGTCCCACGTCGATCCTGTTGTGCTTGGCGTGGAGGACGCGCAATCCGCAGATCCCCCTGAGATCGTGCTCGCCACCAGTCGGGAACAGACCCCAGGCGATCAGCTCGGTGAGCCCATCAGCGTCTGAATCAGCCGCGAACCGCACGACCGTCCCGGTCTCCCGCGGAATGACCTGCTCGATACGCAACGGCCGCGTGGTGTAGGTGGTGGGGTACTCCAGCAGCGCGCGCAACACCTGGGCCTCCAGGAACTCCTGGTCACCCAGTGCCCGGGGAATGAGCGGGCTGCCGGGCGGGAGTGTCCTGATGCGCTCCTTCACTCCGGAGGAAGCCTCTCCGGTGTACCGGCGGCACAGGTCGACAGCATGGTCGTGGAACACGACGGACTCGCTTTCCGTGAAAGATGCTGCTGCCGGATCCCAGCGCGGAAGTGAGTTGGCGTTCCTGCGACTGTCAGGTGCGGTGCGAGGTACTGCGGGGGACTTCCGGCACGCTGCGCTTCCGATCCGGGCGGCGCACGCCGAGGACTCCCTCAACCAAGTCCGAACCGTACGGTGCAGCAGGCCAGTGCCGCAAGCGGCCTGCCCCAAATGGGCGAAACAGCGGGCGCCCTCCGGCAACGCGTCCGACGCCGGTCGCCTCGGGAATGCGAGGGCTGGCGGTGCCCCCGGTGCCGTTCGCTGGCGCACGATAGCCGGAAATCCCCGATTCAACGAAACCGGGGACCCGCCGGACCATTGATTACTCCACCGCCACGCCCTGCCCCCCTCCCGAAGAAGGAACGCCGACTACGACCCGACCCCGCCGCAGAGCCACGAGCTCGAACTTCTACGCTCCCGCGCAGGCGAGGCGGAACAGTTCCCCGGCCCGCGCCAGGTCCCGCTCGGACCGGAGTTGGACCTCCAGGTCCCCCGTTCCGTGATGGCCGAGCCCCGTCACATCCCGGGTGAACCCGGGCACGAGGTCGACCTCCTTCGGGTCGACCTTCACATAGGCGAGGATCTTGGCCTGCCGCGCCGGCGGGACGCAGACGAAGTTCCGCAGCCGCCGGTAGGCGGTGTACTGCTTGCGCCGAACCGACGCCACATCGTCGCCCAGCCCGAGCAGGACCTCGTCCAGGCCGTCGAGAGATCCTCCATCGCTCGGTCAGCCATCTGGCGACCGGGTGCCTCGGCGGTCCGCGCATCCGCCCCGCTCCGGCGGCAGGGCGCTCCGGCGTGTCCGTGGACGGAGGCGACGGTCTCCAGCCCAATGTGGTCGTCGCTGTACAACCGGTAGCGGACGAGGTCGATGCTGTGCCGGTGCTCGCGTACGGCGTGGACGTCGTAGCGGGTGAAGTCGCCGGCCACACAGAACACAGGTGAAACAGGCCCTGATTGATCACCCCGGCGTCGGTCGCCCGCTTGTACTCGACGATCACCGGCGACCCGTTCTCGTCCAGGCCCAGCGAGTCGATCCGGCCGCCGTGGACCGGCCCGGTGCTGTACTCGCTCGCCAGGAACCGCACCCCGAGCATGATCTCCATATGGGCCTCGACCAGGCCCTGCACATCCGCCTCGACCTCCGCGAGACGCGGCATGACCTCCGTCATGCCGCGCTTCGTGCTGAACAGCCTCAGCCCCATCGCCCCCATTCCAAGATCGCTCCAGGGGCCCAGCACGTGTGGCATCAGGATTATTTCGCCGAGGCTGGCGGCCTCCCACGCCACCCAGCAAAGCACAGACACACAGAGTGACAGACTTACTGGCCGGGCTACAGCATCGGGCTCTGGAACCCCATCCGCCCCTCCCGCCTCTTGACGCTCATGGCTCAAACATCTCCGCACAAGACGGCACCAGATGGCCCCTGACCTGTGACTTCTCCCGGCGCCTCCGGTTTCGATCTCTTCCCGATGACGCACCATGTGGAGTGCGCGGCGATTCTGGAGCCAGCCGCAAGGCCCATCTGGCCTGCAGGTCCCAGGGTACGGACGACAGAGCTCGGCCAGCGACACTCACCAAGCGTAACCACGGGAGCGGGTGTCTTTGCCCTGCGACGGTGCAGGGCAAAGACACCCGCTGGGGGGAATCTGGGGAGAACCGGTCGCGTAACACGGCACCCCCCGAAAGATGCGGAAAGAGTCATCCATGCAGGTCAGCCATGTACAACGCCGCTTGTCGCAGGTCAGGACTCTCAGCACGTCAACTTCATGACGTAGGTGCCGAGGTCGTCCGCCTCGACAATGCCTGGGAGCGATCCGCCTTCACGCAAGGGCGTGACATAGCGGGTCGCCGTGACTTCTGTGAGCATTTTTCCAGGCTATCGGCAGCCGGGGGCCGTCCGGCCGCCAGGGGGCGCCCGCGGGCGGCGGCCCGGCCGGGCCGCCGCCGTTTCCGATTCCCCACGGCAACGGGTGAAATGGGTGGCCTCTTTACCGGCCGCCCCGGCGTGCCGGGCCTGGATCATTCGACTCGTACACACTTGCGACACCGTGGCGGCGGGCGTTCCTTTGGACTCCCGTTATTCATCCGCTCGAACCCATGAAACCGTCAAGTTTCGGGCCGGTGCGCCCCGACGGCCATGAGCACTTCCAGGACAGCGGCCCGAGCCGTCGCCCGAGTACGTCCCGAATACAGACCCGCCCCTGGCCCAAACCAGCGATTTTTAGACATCAACAGACCTCCTCAATTCACCTGTTGAACCCGCTCACCAGGTCAAGATAAGGTCAAGTCCACGGTAAAAAGCCTTGTGCGGTACCGATTCGAAGGAGGGGAAGTGAAGGGGCACGGGAAAGTGAAGGTCCTTCTCGTCTGCGAAAACGAGTTAGAACGTGCCGGACTGAGCGCCATCCTCAACAATGACCGGGAAATCTCGGTGACTGGTGAAGTGAGCGCCTTCTCGGAAGCCCCAAGATCCGCCGCTCAATTCAGACCCAACATCATCCTGTGCAGCTATCAGGACTTCTCCCACCGCACCTTGAAGATTGCCGAGCAGGTGGCCCTCCAATCGAGGGACGGCGTACCGATCTATCTGATTTTCCTGGCGACTTTCCCGGGCGATCAGTTGGTCAATCTTCTCCGCATCGGGCGATGTACGGTTCTCGACCGCCGCATCAGTCCCACGGAACTCATCGCCGCCATACGAGTCACCATCGCCGGCTACACACCGGTGAAGGACGAGGTGGTGGGAAATCTGGCGAGGGCCTCCGTCTCCCTCAAGGGAAGCAGTCACAGCGGCAAGGATCATCTCCTCTCCCTGACCAGACGCGAGCGGAATGTCTTCGAACTGATGGTGCAGGGCCTCTCCAATCCGGAGATAGCGGCCTGGCTCAAGATCGCGGAGTCCACGGTGAAATCCCATGTGCAGGGAATCCTGGGGAAGCTGGAGGTCAGGGACCGGGTGCAGGCCGTCATCTACGCGTACGAGGCGGGCATCGTCAGACGGCCCTCGCACCAGGAGACGACCGGCAGGGCGTAGCGCGGCGATCGGCACCCGGGCGTACGGCGGGACGGGCCCGGGGTGGTGTTCCCGGGCCCGCCGTTCCGTGCCGAACACGTGACCGCCGCTGAGCAGGGGAGCCGATCAGGCGCTGCTCAGGTGCCGGTCACAGGCACTGCTCAGACGCCGGTCAGACGCCGGTCAGGTGCCGTCGGTCAGCTCCTCGGCGATGAAGTCCGCCAGGTCGTTGAGGCTCTGTCCGCCGAGCATTCTCGCCATCGGCACCATCACCCCGTACTCCCGCTGCACCTGACTGCGCACCTCCGTCGCCATCAGGGAGTCCAGCCCCTGGCGGTTCAGTGGCTTGCGGGCGTTCAGGCGCTGGGCCGGCAGCGCGAGGACCCTGGCGACACGGTCCGTCAGAAACTCCCGTACCGGGGCGGGCGGGGCGGCCACCGGGATCTGCTTCTCCGGGGCGGCGGGCACGACCGGCTCGACGGGCACCACCGCGGTGACCGGGACGGGGGCGGGGAGAGGGACGACGGGCGAGGGCGGCGGGGGCACGGCGGGGACCACCTCGCGCAGCATCGGGTCCCGCGCCGCGTCCGGGTACGCGGCGCTCCAGCGGTCCCAGTCGGCGGCGAGCACCGTGAGCTGCCGCGCCGGGCCGGCCAGCAGCTTCTGGAGCAGCCCGATCCCCTGCTCCGGGGTGAAGCTCTCCATCCCCTTCGGCGCGAGACTCCGCCCGTGCCGCTCGTCGTACCGGGCCACCATGCCGACCGACGACCAGAACCCCCAGTTGACCGAGAGCGCCGGCAGTCCCTGGTTCCGCCGGTGGTGCGCCAGGGCGTCGAGCGCCGCGTTGGCGGCGGCGTACGCGCCCAGCCGGGGCGATCCGAGGACGGCGGAGGCGGAGGAGAAGAGCACGAAGAAGTCGAGCGGCCGGTGCTCCAGCAGCCGGTGGAGGTTCCATGCCCCGGTGACCTTGGGCCGGACCATGGCGTCGAACCGGCCGGGGTCCAGCTCGGCCGCCGAGGCCAGTTCGATGACACCGGCCGCGTGCAGGACTCCCCGCACCGGTGGCCCGCCGGCGCGCTCGTGCTCCCGGAGCACGGTCCGCAGGGCGTCCTCGTCCGCCACATCGACCGCGTGGTAGGCGACCCGCGCACCGGTGCGGGCGAGTTCGCGGAGGGCGTCGGCCCGTTCGCCGAGCGGGCTGCGGCCCAGGAGGAGGAGATCCCGGGCACCCCGCTCGACCAGCCAGGCGGCGAGCTTCCGGCCGATTCCGCCGAGACCGCCGGTGATCACATAGCTGCCGTCGGGCCTGATGGGCGGCCCGGTGGGGGTCTCGGCGGGGGGCCCGGCGAGGGTCTCGTCGACAGGCTGGGCGACCGGCTGGGCGACCGGTGCGAGGTGATCGCCCTGGTGGTCGGGGTCGAAACGGAGCTGGACCTTGCCGATGTGCTGGGCCCGCGCCATGCGCCGGAACGCCTCCTCGGCGTCGGCGACGGCGTACTCCTCGTACGGCAGCGGCTCGATCGCCCTTCCGTCGACGAGTTCGAGCACCCGCTCCAGGAGCGCCCCGGCCTGCGCGGGCCGGGTGCGGAACATGTCGACCAGGTCCATGGAGAAGAAGGTCAGGTTCCTGGCGAACGGCAGCAGCCCGATCGGGCTGTTCTCGATCAGATCCTTCTTGCTCAGCTCCACATAGCGGCCGTAGGGCGCGATGAGGGAGAGGTTCCGCTGGATCGCCTCCCCCGTGAGGGAGTTGAGGACGACATCCACTCCCCCGCCCCGGGTGGCCGCCATGACCTCCCCGGCGAACTCCCCCGACCGCGAGTCGAAGACATGTCTGACACCGAGCGTCTTGAGCAGGGCGCGCCTGCGGGGGCTGCCCGCGGTCGCGTAGATCTCCGCGCCCCTCCAGCGGGCGATCTGGATCGCGGCCATCCCCACTCCCCCGGTGGCCGAGTGGATGAGGACTTTCTCGCCGGGTGCCAGCCGGGCGAGTTCACAGAGTCCGTAGTACGCGGTGAGGTACGCCGCCGGGAGGGTGAGGGCCTCCTCGGCGGTCAGCCGCGCGGGGATCGCCCCGACCAGATGGGCGCTGGTGACCGCGTGGCTGGCGAGGGCGCCCTCGGCCAGGGCGATGACCTCGTCGCCGGGCTCCAGGCCCTCGACCCCTTCGCCGAGTTCGGTGATGACGCCCGCGCACTCCCAGCCGAGACGGGCGCCCTCGCCCAGGCCGGGGTAGGCGCCCATGGCGGTGAGCACATCGCGGTAGTTCAGCGCCGCGCGGCTGACCCTGATGGCGACCTCGCCCGGTCCGGGGTGGCGCGGCACGGCCGGGACGAGCCCGATCTCGTCGAGCAGGCCGACCGTCCGGCCGCGGACCTCGTACCCCTGCGGGGAGCCGCCGTCGGCGGGGGTGGAGGTCGGGGGCGCGGTCTCGGTCGCGGTCGCGGCGAGGGGCAGGGGCGGGGGCGGGGGCGGGGCGAGGGTGTGGCGGGTGAGCCGGGCCACGAACCGCTGTCCGTCGCGATACGCGATCTGGGTCTCGGGGCCGGTGTCGGTGCCGGGGCCGGTGTCAGGGCCGGTGCCGGTGCCGGGGCCGGTGTCAGGGCCGGTGCCGGTGTCAGGGCCGGGGCCGCCGGAGAGCAGCTCGGCACCGAGCAGTCCGGCGGACCGGCTCCCCGATCCGGCGGGCAGGTCGACGAGGGTGCAGCGCAGCTCGCGGTACTCCTGGATCAGCGAGCGGCCCAGGCCCCACAGCATCGACTGGCCCACCGCCACCTCGCCCGGGTGGTCCGGCAGATGCTGGGCGCCCTCGGTCACCAGCCACAGCCGGGCACCGTGCCAGGGCGGTGCCCCGTCCAGGGCCCGGACCAGCGCGAGCACGCTGTGGCACCCGAGGCGTGCGGCCGACGCCGTCGCCGGCCCGGGGCTCCCGCCGGAGGGGCCCGGGTCGTGGGCGTCGCGCGACCAGAGATGCACCATGCCCTCGCACGCGCCGGGCCCGGCCTCGCGGCCCACCTCGGCCAGCAGCGCGGCGTACCCCTCCGGCCCCACCGCGTACCGGTCGGGTCCGAGCCTTCCGGTCGTGGCACCCGGCGTCACGACGATCACCCGCCCGCCGAGCAGGGCGGGCAGGGCCTCCGCGGTGCCGCTGCCGTCGGCGAAGACCAGCCAGAAGCCGGTGCGCGGCGCGGCCGGTGCGGTGGGCGGGGCGAGGGGGGCGGGGCGCCAGACGACTTCGTGCAGCCAGCCGGCCGGAGCCGGGGGCAGCGCGGCGGTCCTGGGGATGAGGAAGCGCAGCCGTACTCCTTCGAGTTCGGCGAGCAGATGGCCGTCCTCGTCGCGCACCTCCACATCGCCGACGATGGCGTCGGGGCGGACGGCGGTACGGACGGCGTGACTCCACAGCGGGCCGCTCGGGCGCCGGTGGAGGCGGACACGGTCGATGCCGCCGAGGACGAAGGCGTCGTGCTCGCCCCGGGCGCCGGGGCCCGCGCCGGTGTCCCCGTCCGTGTCCCGGTCGGTGCCCCCGTCCGTGTCCGTGGGTGCGGTCACCGCGGCGAGGGTGTGCCCGCAGGCGTCGAGGAGCGCGGGGTGGAAGTGGTGGACGGGGTCGTCGCCCCGGATGGAGGCGGGGGCCTCGATCCGGGCGAGCGCCTCGCCGTCGCGGCACCAGAGCCGGGTGACACCCCGGAAGGCGCCCAGCCACTGATTGCCCTGGGCCTCGAAGCGCCGGTAGAACTCCTCGCTGGGGATCTCGCGCGCCCGGCGCCGCACCTCGGCCCGTGACTCGCCCGTGGACGGTGCCTCCGGCCCGGGGGCCGCGGGGTCCAGCCGGCCGGTGACATTGCGCTGGTGGTCCGGCTGGTCGTGGTAGCGGCTGCTGACCTCGAACGTCCAGCCTCCGTCCGCCGCGGGCCGCAGCACGACCCGCACCACCGGCGGCGGCTCGGTCCCGGTGAGGAAGATCCCCTCGTGGTAGGTGATGTCCACGAGGGCGGGGACGGAGCCGAGAGCGGAGGCGGCCGCGGCGGCGACCAGCTCGACGTAGGCGGTGCCGGGAACGATCACGACGCCCTGTACCTGGTGGTCGCGGATATAGGCGTTGGCCGCGAGGTCGAGCGGCCCCTCCCAGACATGGGCACCGCCGTCCGCTCCGCCGACGGGCGCGCCGAGGAGGGGATGGGAGGCGGGGGCCGGGGAGAGCGGCGTACGGACCTGCGCGCCGGTTCCGCCGGGGCCGGTGTCCGTGCCGGGGCCGGTGGCGGTGTCCGTACCGGGGCCTGTGCCGGGGTCGGGGTACCAGTACCGCTGCCGCTGCCAGACCGGTCCCGGCAGGCGTACGTACACCGCGTCGGGTCCGGAGAGCCGGCCCAGCTCCACGGGGTGCCCGCTCAGATGGATCTCGGCGAGCGCGTCCAGCAGACAGGAGAGCTCCGGGGTGTTGCGGCGGGTGGAGCCCACGGCGAGGCCGCCGCCGTCCGCGCGGTCGATGTACTCGCGTACCGCCGGGGTGAGGATCGGGTGCGGGCTGATCTCGACGAGGACGGTGGGTCCCTGGTCCAGCAGCCTCTGGACCACCGGGCCGAAGTGCACCGGCTCGCGCAGATTCCGCGCCCAGTAGGCCGCGTCGAGGCCGCTCCCGTCGACGGGCTCGGCGAGGACGGTGGAGTAGACGGGGATGTCGCCGGCGCGCGGGGCGATGGTGTCCAGCGCCCGGAGCAGGGGCTCGCGAAGGGGTTCCACCTGCGGGCCGTGCGAGGCGAAGTCCACCTGGACCAGACGGCAGAAGACGCCGCGCTCCTGGAGCGAGGTCAGCAGCTCCCGCATGGCGTCGCCGTCTCCGGAGAGGACCGTCGACAACGGACCGTTGATCGCGGCCACGGAGAGGGCACCGGCGTACCGCTCCAGTTCGCGGCGGGCCTCCTCGGCGCCGAGCTCGACGGAGGCCATGGCGCCCCGCCCGGACACCGTCCTCGCCAGGGCGCTCCGGCGGCAGATGACGGCCGCGGCGTCGGTCACGGAGAGCGCGCCGGCGACGCACGCAGCCGCCGCCTCACCCATGCTGTGGCCGACGACATAGTCGGGTTCGACGCCCCAGGAGCGCCAGACGGCGGCCAGGGCGACCTCGACGGCCCACAGAACGGGCTGGATCACCTCGACACCTTCGAGTGGCCCGGTGTCGCCGGTCAGCCGCTCGATCACGGACCAGCCGGTCTCGGCGCGCACCGCCGCGTCGCACTCCTCCAGCGCCCGGCGGAACTCGGGCTGGGTGCGCAGCAGTTCCCGGCCCATGCCGACCCACTGCGAACCCTGGCCGGGGAAGACGAAGACCACCTGGGAGCGCCGCTCGTACACATCGTCGGCCGACCGGGTGAAGGGGCTCGCCTCGCCGGCGAGGAAGGCGCCGAGTCTGCCCGCCAGCTCCTTGTGGGTGGAGCCGACGACGGTGAGGCGGCTCTCCCGGTGGTCCCGGCGGGTCGCCGCGCCGGCGCAGATGTCCCGCAGGGGCAGTTCGCCGCCCGCGCCGCCCGGTTCCAGATAGCGCCGGTACTCCCCGGCGAGTTCGCGGAGCGCGTCCGGGTGGTGGGCGGAGATACTCAGCAGCCGGGCGGGCCCGTCGGCCTCCACCTCGGCTTCGACGGCCGCGACGGCTTCGATGACACCGGCGGCTCCGGTGGTGGGCGGTTCCGCCGGAGCGGGGCGGTGCGCTCCCAGCACGACATGCACATTGGTGCCGGAGATCCCGAAGGAGCTGACGCCCGCGATCCCCGGCCGCTCGTGCTGGGGCCAGTCCTGGAGCTTCTGCGGCACGGACAGCGGCGCGCGGGACCAGTCGACCGCGCCGGTCAGCTCCGCGCTGTGCAGACTCGGTGGTATCACCCCGGTCTCCAGGCACCGTACGGCCTTGATCAGACCGGCGATCCCCGCGGCGCCCTCGGTGTGCCCGATGTTCGTCTTGACCGAGCCGACGAGCAGCGGGCGCTCCGCCGGCCGGCCCTCGCCCAGCACGGCCGTCAGCGCGCCCAGCTCGACCGGGTCGCCGACCCTGGTCCCGGTGCCGTGCGCCTCGACGTAGTCGACCTGTGCGGGGGATGTCCCGGCGTCGGCGTACGCCTCACGGAGCGTCCGCTCCTGCCCGTCGGGCGCGGGGGCCATCATCGCGCCCGTGCCCCGGCCGTCGTTGACCGCGGCGGAGCCGAGCACCACCGCGCGGATGGCGTCCCCGTCGGCGATGGCGTCCTCCAGGAGTTTGAGGACGACGACCCCGACGCCCTCGCTCCGTACGAAGCCGTTGGCCGAGGCGGAGGCGAACTTGCACCGGCCGTCGGGGGAGAGCATCCTCCCGTCCGAGAAGGTGATGCTCTCCTCCGGGAGAAGGATCAGATTCACCCCGCCGACCAGCGCGAGCGTGGACTCGCCGGTGCGCAGACTCCGGCAGGCGAGGTGTACCGCGGCGAGGGAGGAGGAGCAGGCGGTGTCGAGAGTGAGGCTGGGGCCGTGCAGATCGAAGGCGTACGAGAGTCTGCCGGAGAGCACACTGGGCGCGGTCCCGGCGTTGGCGTAGACGTCCAGGACTCCCGACCGGCTC
The DNA here is from genome assembly GCF_040296845.1 of Streptomyces sp. NPDC001985. Classification (NCBI taxonomy): domain Bacteria; kingdom Bacillati; phylum Actinomycetota; class Actinomycetes; order Kitasatosporales; family Streptomycetaceae; genus Streptomyces; species Streptomyces sp. NPDC001985. The sequence continues at coordinate 2,997 of NZ_JBEOYB010000031.1, read as the reverse complement.
ATCCGGTCCCAGTAGTTGCGGCCCATGGACCCGATGAACACCCCGGTGCTGCCGGACGCGAGCCGGTCCCTGGTGAGGCCGGCGTCCTCGACGGCCGCCGCCGCGGTCTCCAGCAGCAGCCGCTGCTGCGGGTCCATGTGCTGGGCCTCGCGGGGCGCGACGCCGAAGAAGTCCGCGTCGAACTCGTCGATCCCGTCGAGGAATCCGCCGGACCGGCTGACGATCTTCCCGGGTGTCCCCGGGCGCGGATCGTAGAAGTCGTCGATGTCGAAGCGGCTGGGCGGTACGTCCACGATGCTGTCGTGTCCCTCGCACAGCCGCGACCAGAACTCGGTCAGATCGGCTGCCTGAGGGAATTTACAGGCCATGCCGACAATGGCGACGGCGGGTCCCGCGGCGGGCGTACCGGGGGGCTCGGCGGACTTCGGTCCGGATTTCTCCCGGGGGGTCGGGGCCTGCGCTGTTCCTGTACCGGTGCCTGTACCGGTTCCCGTGCCGTTCTCGGCCCCGGTCCCGGTCCCGGTCCTGGTCCCGGTCCTGGTCCCGTCCTTGATTCCGGTTCTGGCTCCGGCCTTGAACTCCGCCTTGAATTCGGCCTTTGCTCCGGTCTTGATTCGGGCCTTGGCTTCGGTGCCGTGCGAGCGGTTGCGGTGCTTCCTGCTGGACACTGCGGCTCCCTCGGTTGACGAATGGTCCTCGGATATCAGATGGCCCAGGGAGCGGTCGCGTCGATGGTCAGTACGGCGCTGCTGACCACAAACCCCGGTGCCGCCCCCGCGAGCAGCACATGGTCTCCGGGCTTGAGCTGGCCCGTCGAAAGGAAATGGTCGAGCGCGACCATGTGGTCGCTCGCCGCGAGATGGCCGACGGTGCGGCCGAAGTCCCAGCTCGACCGGGATTCCGGAATTCCGAGGGGATCGAGGAAGAACTGCGAGACCAGATAGTGGCCCTGGTTGACATAGATGGCCCTGGCGATGTCGCCGACGCCGATGCCCGCCTCCTCCAGGGAGCGGAGCGCCACATCCGCCTGCCACTTCGCGATGGTCTCGTTGACCTCGGCGAGCGGGGGGCCGGTGCGGGCGAAGTGACGGGCCCGCTCCACCATGTCGATGGCCTCCCGGGCCTGCGGCGCGAACAGCGGCTCACCGCCTCGGTGCAGACCCTCCAGCTCCGGGACGAGCAGATGGTTGACCGACCGTACGCGGGCGATTCCGGCCGTGGTGTCGAGCAGCAGCGCGCTGGCGGCGTCCCCGATCACGGTTCCCGGACCATAGCCGCGCCACCGGTCGGCGGTGGGTGAGGTGAAATTGTCGGCGGTGGTGAGAAGTGCGGTGCTCCGGCCGGAATCCAGGGCGAGCCGGCCGGCCGCCAGCTCCATGGCGGCGAGCATTCCGTTGCATCCCTGCCGTATCTCGAAGGCGGGAATGTTCCCGGCGCCGAGTTCACGGGCGACATAGCCACCGGGATACCACATCTCGGGGCCCTGGCGGAGGACACAGGAATGCACCAGGAGGTCGATCTCCGAGGCGTCCTTTCCGGCCCGGCCGAGAGCCTGCCGGGCGGCGGAGACCGCCATGTCCACCGGCGGGGTGTCACCGGCTATCAGGGTTCCGGTGACACCGGAATCCAGCATGAGGATCTCGTCGTACAGACCCAGTTCGACAGCGCGCCGACTGGTCATCCGTTCGGGCAGGTAGGTACCCAGCCCGCTGATATGGAGATTCTCCAGTTTCACTGATGCCTCCTGGACGGTCACGGGCGGGATGCGCGGTGCGAGAGATTCCGGGAGATGACGGAACCGATGATCCGCAGGGGTTCGGGGTCGGTCATGGCGGCGTGTTCGCAGGCGATCCGGTGGTTCTCCATCCGGCCGCCGACATAGGGCGCCCACGCGTCACAGCTCAGCCGCTCCCCGCCCCGCTCCGCCGCCTCTCCCTCGGTCGCGGTGAAGAAGAGAACATCTCCGTCGTAGACCGCCGGCTCATGGGTTCCGATGAGACGGATGTTGTTGGTGACGATGTCGACGAGGGAGAGCACCTGGTCCGCCGAGAGACCCGCGAGGCCGCCGTCCTTCTCCTGGACGCGCTCCAGGAGCTCGGGGAGGCCGGGAGTGCCGGGGTGGTCCGGGTCCGCGCCCGTCTCCCGGGCGAGGTCCTCCCGGCCGATGCTCTCCAGCAGCAGTCGGAGCACCTCCCGCTCCCCCGGGACCCTCCCGTGCGCGGGAGGGTCGGGATAGGCGTCGAGCAGCGCCAGCAGGGCGACGTCCTGGCCCTGTTCGCGCAGTTGGGCGGCGATCGCATGGGCGACGACTCCGCCGTAGGACCAGCCGAGGAGATGGTAGGGGCCGTCCGGCTGGACGGCGCGGAGGGTGGCGACGTAGTCGGCGGCCATGTCGTCGACGCTGGTCGGGCGCTCCTCCTCCCCGGAGATGCCCCGGGCCTGGAGTCCGTAGAGCGGCACCTCGGGGCCGAGGCTGCTCAGCAGTCCGGAGTAGCACCAGCTCAGGCCGCCCGCCGGATGGACGCAGAAGAGCGGGGGGCGGCTTCCGCCCGGGCGGAGGGGAAGCAGTGCGGCGAGTGCGTCACCGGCGCCGCCGCCCTGGCCGGCGCCGCTGCCGGAGTCCGGCCGCTGCGCCAGGGCGGCCACGGTCGGGGATTCGAAGAGGGACCTGATGGTGTGCCGGACACCGAGGGCCGTCTCGATGCGGCTGATGAGTCGGGTGGCGAGGAGGGAGTGGCCGCCGAGTTCGAAGAAGTTGTCGTGGATGCCGACGCGGGGGAGGCCGAGGATGTCGGCGAAGAGTCCGCAGAGGATTTCCTCGCGGGGGGTTCGGGGGGTGTGGCCGGTGACGGCGGTGGTGAAGTCGGGGGCGGGCAGGGCACGGCGGTCGAGTTTGCCGTTGGGGGTGAGCGGGAGGCGGTCGAGGGTGACGACGGCGGTGGGGACGAGGTGGTCGGGGAGCTCGGCGGCGAGGTGGCGGCGGAGGGCGGCGGGGTC
>NZ_JBEOYB010000030.1:0-89733 GCF_040296845.1 Streptomyces sp. NPDC001985 | reverse complement strand
CCAATTCCGTGCCGGGAAGTATCGCGAGGCTCAGTGTGTAATGGGTGGCGTCATGGCCCCCGAGCCCCCGCTCCTCAATCGCCGGAGGGGCTGGGTGGTGCGGCTCAGCTCGCCGGAGGGGCTGGGTGGTGCGGCCCGGCGCGGAGCGCGCCCCCCACTCGTTCAGTTCAGCATCGCCCGCGCCGCCCGCGCCCTCCCCCTGATCGCCTCCGCGGCCAGCGGCTCCACCGCGCTCACCACCTCCGCGTACGCCTCCAGCTCCGCCGCCCCCGCCAGGAACTCCCCGCGCTGGACCAGCAGCTGCGCCCGCTCGAAGCGCAGCCGCGCCGGGTGCGAGGGCAGCAGCAGCGACAGCTCCACCGCCCACAGCGCCACCGCCGACTGCTCGGGGCGGGCCGCCGCCCAGGCGCGGATGTTGTTCAGGATGCGCACCACCACGTCCAGCGTCGACGCGGGCGCCAGCATCGACGGATCGAGCGGCACCCCCGTCGCCCCCACCACCAGCAGCTCCGTCTCCTCCCCGGTCAGCGGCGCGCCCCCGGCGAAGGGATCTGCCAGAACCCGCTCGGCGGGCGTGTCCGGGTCGCCGAAACCGACCACGAAGTGCCCGGGCAGCGCCACCCCGTACACCGGTGCGCCCGCCCGTCGCGCCACCTCGATCCAGAGCACCGAGAGCAGGATGGGCAGCCCGCGCCGCCGCCTCAGCACCTCGTGCAGCAGCGAGGACTCCAGCCGCTGGTAGTCCCCGGGGACGCCCCGGAACCCGCACCGCTCACCCAGCAGCCCCGCCAGCGCCCGCGCCCAGGCGCCCGGGCTCTTCGCCCCGTACGGCAGCAGACCGGCCAGCCGGTCGAGTTCGATCTGGGCGGCGTCCATCCCCGCCTCGTCCAGGGTGCGATCGCCCACCGCGCCCAGCAGAAGGCAGAGCAGGGCGAGATCGGGGTGCTCCGAGCGCGCCTCCTCGGCGAACCGGTCCCGGTACCCGTACCCGTGTCCGCCGGAATCGGGTACATCGGCTGAATCGTCGCGCATACGCCTACACCGGCCGGAAGTGGTGGTAGCTGTGGTGGGTCTCGAAACCCATCCCCTGGTACAGCGCGCGCGCCGCCTCATTGTCCGACTCCACCTGGAGCCAGGCGGCCGACGCGCCCTCCGCCAGCGCCCGCCGGGCGAGCGTCGTCATCACGGCCCGGGCGAGCCCCTGCCGACGGTGGGCCGGATCGACCTCCACCGCCATGAACCCCGCCCACCGGCCGTCGACCACGCACCGCCCGATCGCCGCCGGCACCTCCCCGGGCCCCGCCACCGAGGCGAACCACACGGACGGCCCACTGCCCAGCACCTTCAGCACATGCGCGCCCGCCACGCCGGAGCGCTGGTAGCGCCGCAGCCACGCCTCGTCGAAGGAGCGCGCCAGGGCCACCCGCTCCACCTCCGCGTCCAGATCGGCGACGGGGGCGAGCCCTCCGATCCGTACGTCCGCCGAGACCTCGCGCCGCCAGCCCCGCGCCTCAAGGCCGGCGCAGAGGGTCTCCTGGGTGCCCGCGGCGCCCGTCGCCGCCTGGACGTACGGGGGCAGCTCCCGGGCCGCGTACCAGGCGCCCACCCGGGCGAGCGCCTCGTCGAGCGGCAGCCCGGGGTCGCCGGCGGGCAGCACCGAGTTCGCCCGACGGGTGAATCCGCCGGCGGCCCGCAGCTCCCACTCCCCGAGCCGTTCGCTCTCCACCGGCTGCCACGCCCGCGCCGTCACCCGGCTCAGCTCGGTGAAGTCGGTCGCCGGACCCCTCCGGCGCGCGGGCGCCGCGGGCACCACCTTGCCCGCGACGACCGTCTCCTCGGGGACCCCCACGCTCTCGCCGCCGCGCTGTGTGATCAGCAGCACACCATTGTCCCAGGATGTGAGAACCCCGATGGTGTCGGTGAACCGGCCACCCTCACCGGTGGGATCGACAAGACGTCGGATTGATACCCGTTTGCCTACGTCAAGGGGTGTAATACGGACTTCCAGCCGTCCGGCGCCGATGAATTCCACGGGTCTGCTGGCCCCTCCTGTTCGGATCGTCCTCAGGAACGGAGATACTAGGTGCGGGCATCGACGACGCCGCGCTCCCGCGCAATGCCAGCCCTACCGAGGAGGAACGACAGCGTGACCTACGTCATCGCGCAGCCTTGTGTCGACGTCAAGGACAAGGCGTGCATCGAGGAGTGCCCCGTCGACTGCATCTACGAGGGCTCCCGGTCCTTGTACATCCACCCGGACGAATGCGTCGACTGCGGGGCCTGTGAGCCGGTCTGCCCCGTCGAGGCGATCTTCTACGAGGACGACACCCCCGAGGAGTGGAAGGACTACTACAAGGCGAATGTGGAGTTCTTCGACGAGCTGGGTTCTCCCGGTGGGGCCTCCAAGCTCGGGCTGATCGAGCGGGACCACCCCTTCATCTCCTCCCTGCCGCCGCAGGCCTGACGGCCGGCGAGCCGGCCGGTCTCCGGTCCCCGTACGGTCGTCGTCGTCCGTGCGGGGCCGTGGCGTCCCCCCGTCCCGGCGGAGGGAGGGGCGCCCTCCCACGCGTACGAGAAAGAGAAAGTCTGTGTCCGCAGTCTCTTCGCGCCTGCCCGTCTTCCCCTGGGACAGACTGGAGCCCTACAAGGCGACGGCCGCGGCGCACGCCGACGGCATCGTGGATCTCTCCGTCGGCACTCCGGTGGACCCCGTCCCCGAGCTGATCCAGCGGGCCCTGACCGAGGCCGCCGACTCGCCGGGCTATCCCACGGTGTGGGGCACGGTCGCCCTGCGGGACGCGCTCACCGGCTGGGTGGAGCGCCGCCTCGGCGCCGTGGGCGCCGCGCACACCAACGTACTGCCGGTGGTCGGCTCCAAGGAGCTGGTGGCCTGGCTGCCGACCCAGCTGGGTCTGGGCGCCGGTGACCGGGTCGCCCACCCCCGGCTCGCGTACCCCACCTATGAGGTCGGCGCCCGGCTCTGCGGCGCCACTCCGGTGGTCTACGACGACCCCACCGAGCTGGACCCGGCGGGACTGAGGCTGCTCTGGCTCAATTCGCCGTCCAACCCCACCGGACGGGTGCTCTCCGGGGACGAGCTGGCCCGGACCGTCGCCTGGGCGCGCGAGCACGGTGTACTGATCTTCAGCGACGAGTGCTATCTCGAACTGGGCTGGGAGGCCGAGCCGGTCTCCGTGCTCCACCCGGATGTCTGCGGTGGGACGTACGAGGGTGTGGTCGCCGTCCACTCGCTCTCCAAGCGCTCCAACCTGGCGGGTTACCGCGCCGCGTTCCTCGCCGGTGACGCGGCGGTCCTGGGCGAGCTGCTCCAGATCCGCAAGCACGGCGGCATGATGAGCCCGGCGCCCGTCCAGGCGGCCATGGCCGCCGCCCTCGGCGACGACGCCCATGTCACCGTGCAGCGCGCCCGGTACGCGGCCCGCCGTGCCGCGCTCCGCTCCGCGCTGGAGGAGCACGGCTTCCGGATCGAGCACAGCGAGGCCAGCCTGTATCTGTGGGCCACGCGCGACGAGCCCTGCTGGGAGACCGTGGCGCACCTGGCCGAGCTGGGCATCCTGGTCGCGCCGGGGGACTTCTACGGCCGGGCGGGGGAGCGGTTCGTCCGGGTGGCGTTCACCGCCACCGACGAGCGTGTCGAGGCCGCGGTCAAGCGCCTCGGCGGCTGAGAGCGGCTCGGCGCGGGTCCGCCCGGCCGGTGCCGGCGGACAGATGAAAGGGCCCGGGAGCACGCGCTCCCGGGCCCTTCGCCGTGCGGCGGGGCGGTTCAGCCCAGCGGCAGCGGCAGCTCGCCGGGGAGGTCGCCGGGCAGGTCACCGGGGACGCCGCCGCCGGCCGCCGGGGCGGCACTGCTCGCGGTCTCGCCGAGGACACCGGCGGCCGAGCCCATGGTCTCGCCGGCGGCCTTCTGGGCGGCGGGCGCGACCGTGCCGCCCGCCTTGCCGACGGCCTTGCCCGCGGCGGGCACGGCCTGCTTGACGGCGTTGCCGCCGGTGTTGCCGGCCAGCTCGGAGGTGGTCGACGTGGCGGTGCCCGCGGTGCCCGCGAGTCCGGCGGTGTCGACCGACGACACCGCGCCGAGCGGGTTGGCCTGCTGGAGTTCCACGGCGCTTGCGGAGCCGGCCGCACCGACCACGGGGGCTGCGCCCGCCGCGATGAGCAGCGCGGCGCGGGCGATCCGACGGGTCAGGGGGAGGGACATGATGCTCCTTGAGGCGAGAAGGACAGGTGGGTGATCTCTGTCGTCCGGCGCCGGACCCGGTCCCGGAAGGCACCGGTCCGGGTGGCCGGACGCAGTGACAACCGCTGGGAGGGAGGGGGAAGTTGCGGTGCGGTGGGGTAAAGAGTTGGCAATGTGTCGCATTATCAGTCACTGGCGAAAAGGTGCATACCGTGTCTGACGGGGCAGGTGGGATGGGGCCTGCTGAATCGTCACTTCCCTGGGCCGCCAAGGGGTGCGGACAAAGGTCATATGGTCATCGGGAAAGGCCCGGCGCGGCATTGGAGTGACGGTGCCCGGACTCCCCTGGCGGGGGAACGCCCGGAACGGCGTGCGAACGGGATGAGGCGCGTGGGCCGCCGTCGCTCGGCGCGAAACGGGGGTGCGCGGGCCGCTGCCGTGCGCTGTGGGACCGGGGTGCGCGGGGCGTCGCCGTTCGGCGCGGGACCAAGGCGCGCGGGCCGTCGCCCTTCAGGTCGGGACCAAGGCGCGCGGGCCGTCGCCCTTCGGGTCGGGGCGCTCGGCGGCCGGCCCGGTGGGGTGGCGTGCGGTCGGGGCCGGTCAGTCCGGTGGGGTGGCGTGCGGTCGGGGCCGGTCAGTCCGGTGGGGTGGCGTGCGGTCGGGGCCCGTCAGCCCCGTGGGGTGGCGTGCGGGCGGGGCCCGTCAGCCCCGTGGGCGGCGCGTGGCCGGGGCGAGGGATGCCGCCTCCGTTCAGTGCGCGACGAGGATGCGTACGGTGCCGTCGCCCGCGCCGCGCCCCGGAGCGGTGGTGCGCCAGCCGTCGCCCGCCCGTTCCGCGCTCCACACCCGGTCCCCGAGGCGGACTTCGCCGATCCCGAGCCCCTCCGCCCGGGCCACCGCCCAGTGCGCCAGCTCCCAGCCCCGCCGGGACGCGCCGCCGGAACCCCGCTCGCCGCCCGCCGGCCCCACCGGGACCGCGATCTCCCGCGCCTGCTGCGCCCCCGCGCGCCCCGGCCCGCCGGAGACCTTCGGCAGCAGCACGTGCGCGCCGAACGCCCGCTCCAGCTCCGCCCGCACCCGCGCCGGGTCACCGGCCTCGTCCCCACCGCCGCCTCCGCCGTCCCCGTCGCAGGTCAGTGCGGCGCCCGCGCGCCCGGTGAGCGCGGCGGCCAGCAGCGTCGCGTCCGGCTCGTGCTTCGCGTACGCCTGCGGGAAGCCGCTGCGCTGCACCCGTTGCGCGGCGACCGTCAGCGGGAGCCGGGACCAGCCGGGGACCTCGGCGAGCTGGTCGTAGAACTTCCCGGCGGAGTACACCGGGTCGAGAATCCGCTCCGGGCTGCCCCAGCCCTTGGAGGGCCGCTGCTGGAACAGGCCCAGCGAGTCCCGGTCCCCGTGCCGGATGTTCCGCAGCCCCGACTCCTGGAGGGCGGTCGCCAGCGCGATGGTCACCGCGCGCTCCGGCATGCCGCGGGTGGTGCCGACGGCGGAGACGGTCGCGGCGTTCGCGGCCATCTCGGTGCTCAGCCCGTAGGAGGGCCCGCCCGACGCCGCGCGGACCACGCACCGGGGAGCGCCGCGATCCGTCAGATGCTGCGCCACGACATAGCCGACCAGGGCCAGCAGCACGGCGAACCCGGCCGTGAAACGGGTGAGGCGACCGCGCCGGACGGGAGAGACGTGCTTGGACACAGACCCACGGTACTAGCGGTACTAGGGGTTCCGCTTCGGGGCGCCGGCTCGGTGCGCCCGCCGTGCCGCGGCCCCCCGCCACGGCCCGGGGCCGCCGTTCCGCAGGTCCGGACCGCCGTTCCGCAGGTCCGGCCGGTGTCCGGGGCCGGTGCCCCGCGGCCCCCGGGAGCGGCCCCGGGGCCCGGCGCCCGGCCCCGGCGCCCGCGCTAGGGTCGTTGCCATGCCCGACACCGCCCTTGATCTCACCGCCGACGGCCCCTCGCTCACCGCGGCCCTGGTCGACTTCCCCTCCGTCAGCGGCCAGGAGAAGCCGCTCGCGGACGCGATCGAAGCGGCCCTGCGCGCCCTGCCCCACCTCACGGTCGACCGGTACGGCAACAACGTGGTCGCCCGCACCCGGCTCGGCCGGTCCGAGCGGGTCGTCCTCGCCGGCCACATCGACACCGTCCCGATCGCCGGCAACGTCCCCTCCCGGCTCGACGCGAACGGGGTGCTCTGGGGCTGCGGCACCAGCGACATGAAGTCCGGCGTCGCCGTCCAGTTGCGCATCGCGGCCACGGTCCCCGAGCCCAACCGCGATCTCACCTTCGTCTTCTACGACAACGAGGAGGTCGCCGCCCACCTCAACGGCCTCGGCCATGTCGCCGAGGCCCACCCCGAGTGGCTGGAGGGTGATTTCGCGGTCCTCCTCGAACCCTCCGACGCCGAGGTCGAGGGCGGCTGCCAGGGCACCCTGCGAGTCCATCTGCGGCTGACGGGGGAACGCGCGCACTCCGCCAGGAGCTGGATGGGGTCCAACGCGATCCACGCCGCCGCCCCGGTCCTGGCCCGGCTCGCCGCGTACGAGCCGAGGCGTCCGCTGATCGACGGCCTGGAGTACCACGAGGGCCTCAACGCCGTACGGATCGAGGGAGGCGTGGCCAACAACGTCATCCCCGACGCCTGCGCGGTCGTCGTCAACTACCGCTACGCGCCGGACCGGAGCGAGGCCGAGGCGATCGCCCATGTCCGGGAGGTCTTCGACGGCTGCGGGGTCGCCGAGTTCGTGGTGGACGACCACTCGCCCGGCGCGCTGCCCGGTCTCTCGCACCCGGCCGCCGCGGCCTTCATGAAGGCCGTCGGCGGCAGTGCCCGGCCCAAGTTCGGCTGGACGGATGTCTCCCGCTTCAGCGCGCTGGGCGTACCCGCCGTGAACTACGGCCCCGGTGACGCGCTGTACGCGCACAAGCGGGACGAGCATGTCGCCGTGGAGAAGGTCACGCACTGTGAGAATCGACTGCGGGAGTGGCTGACGTCCTGAGTTTTCCTTCTTGTCGCCTTCGCGGACCCTCGCGGATCTACCCTGGGACCAGCAAAGATGTTCGGCGGAGGGAGCAGGTCATGGGCAACCCCGAGGGTGCGCGGTCGTTCGAGGAGCGGAGGCAGGGTCCGGTGTTGCGCCGCAGGGAGCAGGTCCAGCCCGGGACCACCGATCAGCGGCTGCTCGACACCGAGGGCGACTCCGAGTGGGTGCACACCGATCCCTGGCGGGTCATGCGCATCCAGTCGGAGTTCGTGGAGGGCTTCGGCGCGCTCGCCGAACTGCCCAGCGCCATCAGCGTCTTCGGCTCCGCCCGCACCCCGGCCGGCACTCCCGAGTACGAGGCGGGCATCAGGATCGGCAAGGCGCTGGTGGACGCGGGCTTCGCGGTGATCACGGGCGGCGGCCCGGGCGCGATGGAGGCGGCGAACCGGGGCGCCCGGGAGGCCAAGGGCATCTCGGTGGGCCTGGGCATCGAGCTGCCGTTCGAGCAGGGCCTGAACCAGCATGTCGACATCGGGGTGAACTTCCGCTACTTCTTCGTCCGCAAGACGATGTTCGTGAAGTACGCCTCCGGGTTCGTGGTCCTCCCCGGTGGCCTGGGGACCCTGGACGAGCTGTTCGAGGCGCTGACCCTGGTCCAGACCGGCAAGGTGACCAGATTCCCGATCGTGCTCTTCGGTACGGAGTACTGGAGCGGCCTGGTCGACTGGCTGCGGGACACGGTGGTGGCCCAGGGGAAGGCGTCGGAGCGGGATCTGCTGCTCTTCCACGTCACGGACGACGTGGACGAGGCGGTCTCCCTGGTGACCAAGGAGACGGGCCTCTAGGCCGTCTCTCCCGGCCCGCTCGTGCCCCGGCCGCTCCCGCCCCGGGCGACCGGGGGCGGGAGCCGCACGGCCGGGCCGGGGCGCGCCGCGCGGCCGGGTCAGGCCAGGCCCCGGCGGGCCACCGACGGCTCGCGGTGGCCGGCGATGGCGGCCACCATGTCCAGCACCTGACGGGTCTCCGCCACCTCGTGCACCCGGTAGACCCGGGCCCCCAGCCACGCCGACACCGCCGTCGTCGCCAGTGTCCCGATCACCCGCTCCTTCACCGGCCGGTCCAGCGTCTCCCCGACGAAGTCCTTGTTCGACAGTGAGACCAGCACCGGCCACCCCGTCTCCACCATCTCCCCGAGGCGCCGGGTGGCCTCCAGCGAGTGCCGGGTGTTCTTGCCGAAGTCATGACCGGGGTCGATCATGATCCCGTCCCGGCGCACCCCCAGCTCCACCGCCCGCTCGGCCAGCCCCAGCGTCACCCGCAGGATGTCCGCCACCACGTCCTCGTACGCCACCCGGTGCGGACGGGTCCGCGGCTCGGCCCCGCCCGCGTGGGTGCACACCAGACCCGCGCCGTACCGCGCTGCGACCTCGGCGAGCCGGGGGTCCACCCCGCCCCACGCGTCGTTGAGCAGATCGGCGCCCGCCTCGCAGACCGCCTCGCCCACGTCATGGCGCCAGGTGTCCACACTGATCACCACATCCGGGAAGCGTCTGCGCACCTCGGCCACGAAGCCGACCGTGCGCCGCGCCTCCTCCGCCGCCGTGACCTCCTCCCCGGGACCGGCCTTGACCCCGCCGATGTCGATGATGGCGGCGCCCTCCGCCACCGCCCGCTCGACCCGCGCCAGCGCCGGCTCGTCGTGGAAGGTCGCGCCCTGGTCGTAGAACGAGTCGGGCGTCCGGTTCACGATGGCCATGATCACCGGCTCGCGCGGATCGAATTCACGCTGTCCCAGCCGCAGCATCAGCGGTTTTCCTCCTCAGGTCGTCCGGCTGAGACCCTAACTGTCACACCGGCGTGGCACGATCAGGCGGGAGAGTATCCGTCCGGCGCTCGCCGGAAGCCGGGGAGAGGGTCGTTCGGTGTTCTTGTTCTTGCTGATCACGATGGTCGTGGTCGTCGGAGCGGTCACGCTCGCCGTGGTCGGCGGCGGCGACGGCGCCGCCCTGCCCGAGGCCGGTCCCGACCGGGTGATCGACCCGCTGCCGGTGAACCGGCCGGTGGGCCGGGCCGATGTCGAGGCGGTGCGGCTGCCGGTGACCGTGCGCGGCTACCGCATGGCGGAGGTGGACGATGTGCTCGGCCGCCTCGGCGCCGAACTGGCCGAGCGGGACGCCAGGATCGCGGAGCTGGAGTCCGCGCTCGCCGGTGCCCAGGCCACCGCCGTGGGCGGGCCGGAGCTGTTCACCGAGCCGGGCGAGGAGCCCGGCCGATGAGCGGGGGCGGCACCGTCGCGGGTCCGGACGGGAAGCGGCGTTGCCCCTGGGGTCTGTCCACGGAGGAGTACATCGCCTACCACGACAAGGAGTGGGGCCGCCCGGTCCACGGCGACGAGGCGCTCTTCGAGCGGCTCTGTCTGGAGGCGTTCCAGTCCGGTCTCTCCTGGATCACGATCCTCCGGCGGCGGGAGGGCTTCCGCCGCGCCTTCGACGGGTTCAGGATCGCCTCGGTGGCGGAGTTCGGCGAGGCCGACCGGGAGCGGCTCCTCGCCGACGAGGGCATCATCCGCAACCGCGCCAAGGTCGACGCCACCATCGCCAACGCCCGGGTGCTCCTCGACTGGGCCCCCGGCGAGCTGGACTCCCTCATCTGGTCGTACGCACCCGACCCGGCCGGGCGGCCGGTGCCGCGGACCGTCTCCGACGTGCCCGCGGTCACCGACGAGTCGACGGCCTTGGCGAAGGAGCTCAAGAAGAAGGGCCTGCGCTTCGTCGGCCCCACGACCGCCTATGCCCTGATGCAGGCGTGCGGCCTGGTCGACGACCACCTGGAGGGCTGTACGGCGCGGGGCGCGGCAGCGGCCCGCTGACGACCCGCCCGGGCCCCGCTCCCGCCGGGCCGGGCAGCCGGCCCGCCTCCCGTGCCGGGCTTCCCGTGCCGGCCCGCCCGCCGCGCCGGAGCGTCAGCGGCTCACCGGCCCTGGTAGACCGGCTTCTCCTTCGCGACGAACGCCCGCACCGCGCGGGCGTGGTCCTCGGACCCGCCGGCCCGCGCCTGGAGCTCCTCCTCCTTCGCCAGGCTCTCGCCGAGCGAGTGCTCGGCGCCGAAGGCGAGGGACTCCTTGATCGCCGCGTACGCCACGGTCGGTCCCCCGGCGAGGGCACGGGCCACGGCGGCGGCCTCCCCGGCCAGCTCGGCGGCCGGCACCACCCTGTTCGCGATCCCCCAGGCGTACGCCTCTTCGGCGGAGAAGGAGCGCGGGAAGAGCAGCAGATCCGCGGCCCGGCTCCGCCCGACCAGCCGGGGCAGGGTCCAGGACACCCCGGAGTCGGCGGTCAGCGCGACCCCCGCGAAGGCGGTGGTGAAGCTCGCGGTGTCGGCGACCACCCGGTAGTCGGCGGCCAGGGCGAAGCCGAGGCCCGCGCCGGCCGCCACCCCGTTGACCCCGGCGACCACCGGCTTCGGCATCTCCGCCAGCGCCCGCACGATCGGGTTGTAGTGCTCACGCACCGTGTCCATGGTGGTCCGGGTGCCGGTCTCCCGGTCCCGCGCCAGCAGCGCGATGTGCTCCTTGAGGTCCTGCCCCACGCAGAAGGCGCGCCCGGTGGCGGTGAGCAGTACGGCGCGTACGGCGGAATCCTCGCCCGCCGACCGCGCGGCGTCCCTGAGGGCGGCCTTGGTCTCGATGTTCAGCGCGTTCATCGCGTCGGGCCGGTTGATCGTGATCGTCGCGAGTCCGTCACGCACCTCGTACAGCACGGAGTCGGCCATCTCAGCTCTCCTTCGCGGCTCAGCGGTGGTCTCCGGGCCCAGCATGGCGGAGATCGCCGGCCCCGGGCATGTGACCTGCGTCTAACCGGGAGGGTCGCGGAAGGGCCCAGGGGACCGTGGCGGGCGGCGAAGTATCGCAGCCGGATCGCCGAATTGAGTGGTTTTGCGAGAGCGCGTGTCCTAAGCGATGCCGACTGATGTTGGTCATCGGGTCCCGCGATGCGGGATAATGACCTGGAAGCAATGTGTTCGATGCCGGGACGCGTGCCTATTCAAGGCCGTCGGCTGACGATGAGCTGGTTTCAGGAAGGGGAACGAGCATGGCGGCCATGAAGCCGCGGACGGGCGATGGCCCGCTCGAGGTGACCAAGGAGGGGCGGGGCATCGTCATGCGCGTTCCGCTCGAAGGCGGCGGTCGGCTTGTCGTCGAGCTGACTCCGGACGAAGCGGAAATGCTGGGCGATGCCCTGAAGAAGGTCGTCGGCTGACGCGCGCGCAGCGCCACAGTCCTCCGCCCCGGCACCTCTGAGGTGCCGGGGCGGCCTGTTTCCCGGGATCTGTCCCTGTCGGCCCCGGAGAGGGGCAAAGGCGCGGAAGCGCGGCAGGCCGGGGCCGACAGGGACGGACCGGCCGGTCAGCCGAGGCGGACCGCGCAGAGCAGCCCGTCACCCACCGGCAGCAGCGAGGGCAGCAGCTCCTGGCTCTCCCGCACGGCGCGCAGCAGCTCCCGCAGCTTGAGCACCTCCACCGGCTGGGCCGCGGAGTCGACCGTGCGGCCCCGGGCGAAGACTCCCTCGAAGCAGACGAGACCGCCGGGCCGGAGCAGCCGCAACGATTCCGCGAGGCACTCCAGCGACTCCGTCCGGTCGCCGTCGCAGAAGACGAGGTCGTATCCGCCGTCCGCGAGGCGCGGCAGTACGTCGAGGGCGCGCCCGGGGATGAAACGCGCCCGGTTCCCCGCGAAGCCCGCCGCGCGGAACGCCTGCTTGGCGAACTGCTGGCGCTCCGGCTCCGGGTCCACCGTGGTGAGCACCCCGTCCGGCCGCATGCCCTGGAGCAGATAGATGCCGGAGACGCCGGTACCCGTTCCGATCTCCGCCACCGCCTTCGCGTCGGCGGTGGCCGCCAGCAGTCGCAGCGCGGCGCCGGTGCCTGGCGACACCGAGGGGAGCCCTGACTCCCGGGCCCGCTCACGGGCCCAGTGCAGCGCGTCGTCCTCGGCGACAAAGGCGTCGGCGAACGCCCAGCTTGTCTGCCGGTTTGCGGTAATGGGCCTCTCCTGTCCCCGTAGTTGAACGCGACGTTGACTGTATCCGCTGCCCCCGGGAACCCGCAGATGGGACCGTGCGTTGTACGGCACAGGGGGGAGCGATGAAGCAGAGCGGGAAGCAGCACCCAAATTCGCGTAAAGATTCTTATCCGGAGCTAACGGGCGAGGTGGCTATGGTAGGGGCTCCGCTGGACACCACCAGAGCCGATAGGGGAGGTGCGGCTGCACCTGCGGATCGTAAGGGAGTGCTGAGGCGCTTCCTCAGGTCACCGGGTGAGCCGAAATCCGTGACCAACATTGCTGACCGTTCTCGCACCACCGACTCCGCGGCAACCGCGACCTTCGCATCGGATGCGGAATCGCCGGCGTGGACCCCTCCCACCTGGGAGGAGATCGTCAGCACGCACAGCACCCGGGTCTACCGTCTCGCCTACCGCCTCACGGGAAACCAGCACGACGCCGAGGATCTGACGCAGGAAGTCTTCGTCCGGGTCTTCCGCTCGCTGTCGACCTACACCCCCGGCACCTTCGAGGGCTGGCTGCACCGCATCACCACCAACCTCTTCCTGGACATGGTCCGCCGGAAGCAGCGCATCCGTTTCGACGCGCTCGGTGACGACGCGGCCGAGCGGCTGCCCAGCCGTGAGCCCTCCCCCCAGCAGGTCTTCAACGACACCCACTTCGACGCCGATGTCCAGCACGCGCTGGACACCCTCGCGCCCGAGTTCCGGGCCGCCGTCGTCCTCTGTGACATCGAGGGCCTGTCGTACGAGGAGATCGCCGCGACCCTGGGCGTCAAGCTCGGCACGGTCCGCAGCAGGATTCACCGCGGCCGGTCGCATCTGCGCAAGGCCCTCAAGCACCGTTCCCCCGAGGCTCGCGCCGAGCAGCGCACCCTGGCAGGAGTGGTGGGATTGGCAGGGGAGGGCGGACCCGCGTGAGTGGCTTCAGCCCCACCCCCGCCGAACAGCACCTGGGGGACCGACTCGCCGCCCTGGTCGACGGCGAGCTGAAACACGATGCCAGGGACCGGGTGCTGGCCCATCTGGCGACCTGCTCCAAGTGCAAGGCCGAGGCCGACGCCCAGCGCAGGCTGAAGGACGTCTTCGCCCGTTCGGCGCCCCCGTCGCCGTCCGAGGGGCTGCTCGCGCGGCTCCAGGGGCTGCCCGCGGGCCCCGGCGGCGACAGCGGCCGGGGCGGCCCCTTCGACGGGGGCCGTGTCATCGATTCGGTTTTCGGCGGGGTGAGGCCCCCGTCGGAAAGACCCGGCGACCCCCACCCGGAGACCTTCGGCTACGTCCCCGGGGGGCACACCCGCGCCCCGGCGCTGCCCAGCCGCTCCGGTGGCTTCCGCATTCATGAGGTGGGGCGCCAGGAGGCCGAGCGCTCGCCCTGGCGGGGCCGCCGATTCGCCTTCGCCGCCGCGAGCGCGGTCTCCCTGGCCGCCATCGCGCTCGGCGGCTCGCTGCCGCTGGACGCCCCGGCGCCCACCGCCCGGGGCACCGCCCCGGGGAACGCGGTCACTCCCATGCAGGCCCAGAGCAGCGGCGGGGCGACCGGCACCGGCAGCCCTCTCCCCACCACCACCTCCGGCGCCCGCGGCACCGACCACGAACGCCGCCGCGGCGCGGGCCAGGCACCCGCCCGGTCCGACGAGCGTGTCATCGGCCGTTCCGTGACCGGTCCGCTCACCCCGGGGAACCCGCTGGACCGCCCGCTGTTCCTCCAGGCGTCGTTCGGTGACCTCTTCGCCCCGTCACCGCTGATACGCCCGACGGGCCAGGCCATCCAGCTGATCACCACCCCCTCCGGCACCCCGCAGGCAACACCCGCCCCCACCCACCTCGTTGCCCCGGTGCCGCCCTCGCCGCCCCTGGCGTCCACCCGCTAGCCACCGCCGCCGCCCGGCCCCCTGCGCGGGGATTCGCAAACCTGGTTGAATCCTCGGAGGGGTGCCCGCGGGGGTGCCCCGGCGGACGGCAGGTTGCGGGGAGAGCATGGACGACGGGAAGCCCACCGGAGCGAAGGCGAAGTGGTGGAGCCGGCCCGGCGCGGAACACTCCGCGCCCGCGGCGCCCGAGGACCACCGGCCCGCGCCCGGGACACCGCCCGGCGGCAGGTCCGAGCCCGAGCACGGGTCCTCCGAGCACGGCGCCGGGCACCGGTCCGGGGCCGAGCCCGGGCACGAGCACCGGTCCGGGCACGAGCACCGGTCCGGGTCCGCCACGGAGGCGCCCGGCTCCACCGCGCCCGAACCCCTGTCCGTACCGGAGCAGACCCCCGCCACCGTGCCCGCCGGGGAGTCCGGGCACACCCCGGCCCCCGCCCCGCCCCCGCCGCTGCACGAGCCCGACCCCTACGGCACCCCGCCCTACGGCGGCCCCGGGCCCTGGGCGCCCGCCCCTCCCGTGCAGCGCCCCGTGCCCACCCCCGCGCCGGGCATCCCGGCCCCGCCCGCGCCCCCGGGGTACGGGGACGCGCGAGCACACCTCCCGGGCACCCCCGCCCCTCGGCAGCACCCCCTCCCGCCCGCGCACGGCCCGCACCCGGCGCCCGGAGCGGCCCACGGACACCCCCAGGACGCCCACACCCGGCCCCAGGAGTCCCAGTGGCTCCAGTACGACCCGTGGGGTGCCCCGGGGGCCGGAGCGCCGCTCACGGACCACGGGGAGCCTCCCCGCCGCCGGAGCAGACGGGGCCTGCTGCTGGTCGGCGGGGTGCTGCTGGCGCTCGTCGCGGGCGGCATCGGCGGCGGCATCGGCGGGTACATCGAGCGCAACGGCGGGATCACCGAGGTCGAACTCGACCAGGCCCCCCGGGAGAGCCGTGACCGCGCCCCCGACAGCGTCGCCGGGATCGCCGCCAGCGCCCTGCCGAGCGTGGTCACCCTCCATGTCAGCGGCGGCGGCGAGCAGGGCACCGGCACCGGCTTCGTCCTCGACCGGAAGGGCCACATCCTCACCAACAACCATGTCGTCGACCCGGCCGGCGCTGGCGGCGACATCTCCGTCACCTTCAGCGGCGGCGAGACCGCCGCCGCCACCCTCGTCGGCAAGGACAGCGGCTACGACCTCGCCGTCGTCAAGGTCCGCGCCGTCTCCGGCCTCACCCCGCTCCCGCTCGGGAACTCCGACAATGTGCGCGTCGGGGACCCCGTCGTCGCCATCGGCGCCCCCTTCGACCTCCAGAACACCGTGACCTCCGGCATCATCAGCGCCAAGGAGCGGCCCATCACCGCGGGCGGCGAGAAGGGCGACGGCAGCGACATCAGCTATGTCGACGCGCTCCAGACCGACGCCCCGATAAACCCCGGCAACTCCGGCGGCCCCCTGGTGGACACCAGGGCCCGGGTCATCGGCATCAACAGCGCGATCCGGGCCGCCGACACCGGCGGCGGCGCCGAGGCGGGCCAGTCCGGCTCCATCGGCCTGGGCTTCGCCATCCCCATCAACCAGGGCAAGCGCGTCGCCGAGGAGCTGATCAACACGGGCCGTGCCACCCACCCCGTCATCGGCGTCAGCCTCGACATGAAGTACAGCGGCGACGGCGCGCGCGTCGGCGAGAAGGGCAAGGACGGCACCCCGTCCGTCACCCCCGGCGGCCCCAGCGCCAAGGCCGGGGTGCGGCCCGGCGACGTCATCACCGAGGTCGACGGGCAGCGGGTGCACAGCGGTGAGGAGCTGATCGTGAAGATCCGCGCCCACCGCCCGGGCGACCGGCTGAAGCTGACCCTGCTGCGCGGCGGCGACGAGCGGACGATCACCCTGACGCTGGGCTCCGCGGGCGGTGGGGACTGAGCGGGCCGCCCCGGACCCGGGCCGGCGGGCGCCCGGTGGGCGGGCCGTCCGCGCCCGGACCGGGAGCCCCCACCGGCGCCGACACCGTCCGGCACGTGACTGACCGAAGACCGGCCGGGTACCGTGGATCGGGCGCTGAGCCCATTCGACCGTGCGAGCAGCCGAGAACACGAGGAGCGACAGGGTGTTCAATGACATAGGCGCACTGGAGCTGGTGACTCTGGTGGTGCTCGCCGTGCTGGTCTTCGGGCCCGACAAACTGCCGAAGGTCATCCAGGACGTCACCGGCTTCATCCGCAAGGTCCGGGACTTCTCCGACAACGCGAAGCAGGACATCCGCAGCGAGCTGGGTCCGGAGTTCAAGGACTTCGACTTCGAGGACCTCAACCCGAAGACCTTCCTCCGCAAGCAGCTCAACGAGAACGACGAGCTGCGGGAGCTGAAGGAGCTGGGCGGCTCCTTCGACCTCCGCAAGGAGATGAACGAGGTCGCCGACGCGGTGAACTCCCGGCACGCCCCGGACGCCGTCCCCGCCGCGGTCAACGGCTCCGCCGACACCCCCGACCTGCTCAAGAAGCGCGACCGGCCGCAGCCGGACGAGCGCCCGCCGTTCGACGCGGACGCCACCTGAGCCACCGCCCGGCGCACCCCAATGGCCGCCGCCCGAGCCGGGCGCACACGCCATCGCGCGCCGGTCAATCCATGTGAGCGGGGGACAGGTGGCTATTCTCTCCATCTGTCTGGACGCGAGGACGCCCGAGGGGGGCGGGTCCGCTCCGGACCCGGACACGAAGGAGGCGGCCGGCCAGATGGAGACGACCAGTCGGACAACGGCGGACCAGCGCGCACAGGCGGAGGCCGCCGCCCGGCGCCGCACGGCCGACGCGTACGCCCGCGCCTCCTTCCCCTGGTACGGCCTGGACGGGGCCTTCACCGGGCCCCGCTGGCTGATGCAGGTCGGCTCCGCCGCCGACGGGGTCGTCCAGCACGGCTCGATCGGTCACGGCGAGGAGCCGTCGATACGGTCCGAGGCCACGGCCGCCGAGAAGGAGCGGTTCGCGGTGGTGATCACCGTCGCCGCCAGCCCGGACCGCCACAGCGGTGACGGTACGGGGGTGCTGGACGCCACCACCGCCTCATCGGCCGCCTGGCTGGCCGGCTCGGGCCTGCTCGCCCACACCTGGCCCCCGCAGATGGACCACTCCCTGCGGGACGACTGGCTGGAGCAGCAGACCGAGACCGCCTTCGAACTGGCACACGACCTCGGCGGCTCGGAGTGGTCCACGCTGTCGCTGCCGGTCGACGGGGAGCCCACGCCCTTCCACTACCGCGAGTCCGAGTTCGGCTGGGTGCTGGCCGGGTCGTCCGCCGGCGGGGTGCACATCGGGGCGTACGGGCGGGGCATGAGCGCCTACGGGCTGGGCTTCTCGGCGCTGGAGGACCTCACTCCGTACCTCCGCTGAGACGGAGCCGGCCAAGACCCGCGCGGCCGGGCGGCCCCGGGGCCATGGCCCCGGGGCCCGGTCATGTCCCGCCCCGGGGCCCGGCCGCGGCTCCCGGCCGTGTCCCGGCGGCCCCGGGGCCCGGGTCACACGGCCTAGAACTTGTTCCGCGGGGTGATCCCGAGGCTCATCCCCGAAAGCCCCCGCTGCCGCCCGCCCAGCTTCCCCGCGATCGACCGCAGCGCCGAGCCCGCCGGCGACTCCGGGTCGCTGAGCACCACGGGCCTGCCGTCGTCCCCGCCCTCCCGCAGCCGGACGTCGATCGGGATCGAGCCCAGCACCGGCACATGCGCCCCGGTCGTCTTCGTCAGCCCCTCGGCGACCCGCTGGCCGCCGCCGGTGCCGAAGACATCGATCATCTCGTCGCAGTGCGGACAGGGCAGCCCCGACATGTTCTCGACCACACCGACGATCTTCTGGTGGGTCTGCACGGCGATCGAGCCCGCGCGCT
The DNA here is from genome assembly GCF_040296845.1 of Streptomyces sp. NPDC001985. NCBI lineage: Bacteria > Bacillati > Actinomycetota > Actinomycetes > Kitasatosporales > Streptomycetaceae > Streptomyces > Streptomyces sp. NPDC001985. The sequence continues at coordinate 71,770 of NZ_JBEOYB010000030.1, read as the reverse complement.
CGGCGACCTCGGCCGCCGCCTGCTGCGGGGTGGTCACCACGAGGATCTCGGCGTTGGGCACCAGCTGCGCCACCGAGATCGCGATATCGCCGGTGCCGGGCGGCAGGTCGAGCAGCAGCACATCCAGATCGCCCCAGTACACATCGGCCAGGAACTGCTGGAGCGCGCGGTGCAGCATCGGGCCGCGCCACACCACCGGGGCGTTGCCCGGCGTGAACATCCCGATCGAGATGACCTTCACGCCGTGCGCCGAGGGCGGCATGATCATGTTCTCGACCTGGGTGGGGCGCCCGTCGGCGCCCAGCATCCGGGGTACGGAGTGGCCGTAGATGTCCGCGTCCACCACGCCGACCTTCAGGCCGTCGGCCGCCATCGCCGCCGCCAGGTTCACGGTGACGGACGACTTGCCGACCCCGCCCTTGCCGGAGGCCACGGCGTACACCCTGGTCAGCGAGGAGGGCTGGGCGAAGGGGACCTCCCGTTCGGCGGTGGTGCCGCGCAGCGAGGCCGCGAGGTCCTTGCGCTGCTCGTCGCTCATCACATCGAGGGTGACACCGACGCGGGTGACGCCCTCGACACGGGCCACCGCGTCCGTCACATTGCTGGTGATCGTCTCCCGCATGGGGCAGCCGGAGACGGTGAGGTACACCGTGACCGCGACCGCGCCGTCCGCTGCGATGTCCACCGATTTGACCATGCCGAGGTCGGTGATCGGTCGGTTGATCTCGGGGTCGTTCACCGTCGCCAGTGCCGCGAGCACCGCGTCTTCCGTAACCATACGACGATGGTACGGCGCCGACTCCCGCCGCCGGAAAGCCCGTCAGCGGTCGGCTTCGTCACTCCCCTGGCCGCGCTCGGGCGGGAGGGGCGCGCGGCGCTCCTCCATCTCGCGGACCAGGTCCTCCAGTTCCGAGCGAATCCAGTCCCGGGTCGCGACCTCGCCGAGGCCCATCCGCAGGGCCGCGATCTCCCGGGTCAGATACTCGGTGTCCGCGATCGACCGCTCGTTCTGCTTGCGGTCCTGCTCATGGGTGACCCGGTCCCGGTCGTCCTGCCGGTTCTGCGCCAGCAGGATCAGCGGGGCCGCGTACGAGGCCTGGAGGGAGAGCATCAGGGTCAGAAAGATGAACGGGTACTGGTCGAAGCGGAGATTCTCCGGCGCCGAGACATTCCACACCACCCACAGGATGATGATCAGGGTCATCCAGACGATGAACCGTCCGGTGCCCAGGAAGCGGGCGATCCGCTCGGAGAGGCGGCCGAACTCCTCCGGGTCGTACTCCGGCAGCAGCGTACGGCGCGGAGCGCGCGGCAGATCGAGACGTACGCGGGCACGCGGCGCCGCCGTCGCCCCCGACGGCATCCGCTCCCGCTGCCCCTCGCCGGGCCCGCCGTCCCCGCTACCCATGGCCGTACCCCTTCCCCGGGCCGCCCGGCCCTCGTGCCCCGGTCCTGCGCCCTCCGGTCCTGCGCCGCCCTCCGGTCCTGCGCCCTCCGGTCCTGCGCCGCCCTCCGGTCCTGCGCCCTCCGGGCGCGCGCCGGCCGGGTGCGCGCCCGACGCGGCGGGGCGCGGTGCCAGGGCTCGCGAGCCCGGCAAGATCCGGAAGAGACGGCCTAGCCATGCGCCGACTCCTCGAACTCCGTCTCACGCCAGTCGTCGGGCAGCAGATGGTCCAGCACGTCATCCACCGTGACCGCGCCCAGCAGCGCCCCGCTCTCGTCCACCACCGGCGCCGCGACCATGTTGTACGTGGCGAGATAGCTGGTCACCGCGCGCAGCGGGGTGTCCGGGGCCAGCGGCGGCAGATCGCTGTCGACCACCGAGCCGACCAGCGTGAACGGCGGATCGCGCAGCAGCCGCTGGAAGTGGACCGTGCCCAGGTACTTCCCCGTGGGCGTCTCGTCCGGCGGCCGGCACACATACACCTGGGCGGCGAGCGCGGGGGAGAGGTCCTGCTGGCGCACCCGCGCCAGCGCGTCCGCGACCGTCGCGTCCGGCCGCAGCACGATCGGCTCGGTGGTCATCAGACCGCCCGCCGTGCGCTCCTCGTACGACAGCAGCCGGCGCACATCGGCGGCGTCGTCCGGGCGCATCAGGGCGAGCAGCCGCTCCTTGTCGTCCTCGGGCAGCTCGGAGAGGAGGTCGGCCGCGTCGTCCGGGTCCATCGCCTCCAGCACATCGGCCGCGCGCTCCTCCTGGAGCTTGCCGATGATCTCCACCTGGTCGTCCTCCGGCAGCTCCTCCAGCACATCGGCGAGCCGGTCGTCGTCGAGGGCGGCGGCGACCTCGGCGCGCCGCTTGGGGCTGAGGTGGTGCAATGCGTTGGCCAGGTCCGCCGGGCGCAGCCGTTCGAAGGTGGCGACCAGGCTCTCCGCGCTCTGGGCGTCCTCCTCCAGCGAGAAGCCGGTGACGGCCGACCACTCCACGGTCAGGGTCTCCCCCTTGCGGCGCAGCGCCCCGCCCCGTCCCCGGCGGACGAAGACCTTGTCGATCTCCCAGTCGCGGCGGGCGGGCAGCCGCTGGATCGACACATCGAGGACGGTGGCCTCCTCGTCGCTGTCCACCAGCCGCACCCGCCGGTCGAGCAGCTCGCCGAGGACCAGCCGCTCGGTGGGGCGCTGCTCGAAGCGGCGGACGTTCAGCACCCCCGTCGTGATGACCTGGCCGGACTCGATACCGCTGACCCGGGTCATCGGGAGGAAGATCCGCCGGCGGCTGAGCACCTCCACCACCAGACCGAGCAGCCGGGGCGGGCGGCGGCCGACACGGAGCATCGCCACCAGATCGCGGACCCGGCCGACCTGATCGCCGCTGGGGTCGAAGACGGGGACCCCGGCGAGATGGGAGACGAAGACCCGGTGCGCGCTCGCGGCCATGCTTCCGCGCCTCCGCTCTCGTTCCGTTGCCGGCGGGACCGGCGCGTTCCGCCGGCTCACCGGGCTCTCTGCCAGGGAATGCCGTTGTTCAGGGGCTTCAGGCTAGCTCGTACCGTTCCGTACCGCCGTCGGCCCTGGTCCGTCCGGCGTCGGTACGCCTACCTGCGGAGGAGCCTCTCACGCACCGGTACGCTGCGGTCTGCGCTCCCGTATCCAGCAGATGACAAGCAGATGAGAGGCAGTGTGCTGGTGTCTCCCCTCCCCTCGGTCCGCCCGGTTCCCGCGGTTCTCGCCGGAGGGTTCCGGGTCTCCCGGGCCCGCAGAACCGTGCTCTCGGTGGTGCTCGCCGCCGGGCTGGCCCTGACCGCCACGGCCTGTGCCGAGGAGAAGAAGCCCGATCCCGACAAGGGGACCAACGGGGTCGGGAAACTCCCGGCCGAGGAGATCGAGAACCGGGCCCGCGCGGCGGCCGAGGCCTCCGACGCGGTGCGTCTCTCGGGGACCCTGGTCGGCAAGGGCGGCACCTTCAAGCTCAATATGCGGCTCAAGGAGGACGGCGGCACGGGCTCGGTGACCTCCACGGAGAACACCTTCGAGCTGCTCCGGGTCGGCGATGAGCTGTTCCTCAAGGCCGATGCGGGCTTCTGGACCCATGAGGACGGCAAGGGGGCGCCGGGCGGCACCGCCGCGCCCTCGCCGAGCCGGGCGGACGCGGAGGCCGCGGGGAAGCTCGGCGACAAGTATGTGAAGGTGCCCCAGGGGGACCCGGCGTACAAGGAGTTCCGCGGCTTCACCGAGATGGATGTGCTGCTCGACGGCCTGCTCGGCATGGGCGGGGAGCTGAGCAAGGGCGAGCGCACCCGGGTGGGCGGCGTCCAGACGATCAAGGTGCAGGCTGCGGACGGCGCGGGCGGGGTGCTGGACGTCTCGCTGGAGGGCGAGCCCTATCCGCTCCGGTTCGCCCGGGCCGGCGGCAAGGGCGTGCTGACGCTCGCCGAGTGGGACGCGGACTTCGAGCTGAAGCCGCCGGACACGTCGCAGATCGTCGACTACGGCCGCCAACTGCCCAAGAGCAGCGACTAGGGAGTTTCTTCCGGATCGGGCCGGATCGGTGAGCGGGGGCCGCTTCCGGCGGAGCGCGGCCCGCGCCCGGTGGAGCGCGGGGCTCAGCCCGTCTTCCGCTTCCCGCGCCGCGAGAGCAGCAGCCGGGGGAGGGCGGGCGGTGCCGGGTCGCGGGTGGTCGCCGGTGAACCGGCCGGGGCCGCGGCCAGCGAACCCGCCGGATGGGTGGTGGTCGAGGAGACCGGGGTGAGCCGGAGCACCCGGCACTCCCGCGCCCACCGCTCCGCCACCCGCTCCGCGTCCACCGAGTTCAGACGCTTGCCCTTCAGCTCCGGGACCACCGTCTCCCACTCCTGCGAGTGCGGCGCCAGCTCCCTCACCTCCGCCGTCCAGGCGATCAGCCGGCCGCCCTTGTCCTTGCTGCGGACGGTGACCTCGGCGCTGCCGCCGTCCCGCAGGCCCGTCAGGGGCTGCTCGCCCGCGCCGTCGCCGACGAGATGGGCGGCGCCCTCGTGCCACACATGCCACAGGGCGCGCTCGGGGCCCTCGCCCCGCACCCAGAGGAGACCGGACTTCTTGGTGGCCTCCTCGACCAGGGCCTGGCCGAGCAGCGCGGAGTCCTCTTCGGGGCGGGGGGCGAGATCTGTCATGCGCGCAGCCTATCCACCCGGCCGGCGGCGGGCGCCCCGCACGGTGCGCGTCCCGGGGCCGGGGAGCTCCTCCCCGATCCGGCCTGATCCACAAGAAACGCCCTAGAGCCAGCCGTTCCGCTTGAGCGTGCGGTGGATGGTGAAGCAGATCACCGCGATGGAGGTCAGCACCATCGGATAGCCGTACTCCCACTTCAGCTCCGGCATGTGATCGAAGTTCATGCCGTACACCCCGCACACCGCGGTCGGCACCGCGATGATCGCCGCCCAGGATGTGATCTTGCGCATGTCCTCGTTCTGCGCCACCGTCGCCTGCGCCAGATTCGCCTGGAGGATCGAGTTCAGCAGCTCGTCGAAGCCGATGACCTCCTCCTGCACCCGGGCGAGGTGGTCGGCGACATCGCGGAAGTACTTCTGGATGTCCGGGTCGATCAGCCGCATCGGCCGCTCGCTCAGCAGCTGCATCGGGCGCAGCAGCGGGGAGACCGCGCGCTTGAACTCCAGTACCTCCCGCTTGAGCTGGTAGATCCGCCCGGCGTCACTGCTGCGCTGACGGCCCTTGGAGGGGGCGGAGAAGACATCGATCTCCACCTCGTCGATGTCGTCCTGCACCGCGGCGGCGACCCCGATATAGCCGTCCACGACATGGTCGGCGATGGCGTGCAGCACCGCGGACGGGCCCTTCGCCAGCAGCTCCGTGTCCTTCTGGAGGCCGTGCCGGAGCGCGCGCAGGGAGCCCTTGCCGCCGTGCCGGACGGTGATGACGAAGTCCCGGCCGGTGAAGCACATCAGCTCACCGGTCTCCACGACCTCGCTGGTCGCCGTCAGTTCGGTGTGCTCCACATAGTGGATGGTCTTGAAGACGGTGAAGAGGGTGTCGTCGTACCGCTCCAGCTTGGGCCGCTGGTGGGCGTGGACGGCGTCCTCGACGGCGAGCGGGTGGAGCCCGAACTCCGCCGCGATCCCGGCGAACTCCTCCTCCGTGGGCTCGTGCAGCCCTATCCAGGCGAAGCCTCCGCCGTCGCGCACCTTCAGCATCGCCTCGCGCGGCGAGGGGCAGGCCCCGCTCTCCAGCCGGCGGCCGTCGCGGTAGACGGCGCAGTCGACGACGGCGCTGGAGGCGGAGGGGTCACGCGTGGTGTCGTACGAGTTGTAGGGGGCGCTGCTCTTGCGCAGGGAGGGGCGGACCGCTGCGCGCAGGTCACGGATCATCGACATGGCTGGCTCCTTCACGGAGAGGCCGTCGGGCGAGTGGCGTGGCACAGCCCGGAATGGGGACGTGACATTACGTCCGCAAAGCGGGCGGCACCGCGGGATCGCGGTGACGGCGTTCGCTACAGACAGGCAAAAACGAAGTGCTCTTCCGTCGTGCGAGATTCCGCTGGACGGGGCGCTGTCGTACGGGATGCCCGGATACGGAGCGCCGCGGTACGGAATGCCGTGGGCCCTGTGCGGGAAGGCCTCAGATCACCGGGAAGTGATGCCGTACGGAAGAGCGGTCGGTACTGCACGGTCGACTTCGATCCACCGCAGACCCCACCTCCTCCGGCCGGTCCCCCGTGGGGGATAGACGTGTCGCCGGGACGGGGAGCATCGCTCTCGCGTCCGTCCCCTGCGTGCTCCAGGCACGCCACCCCGGCCAGCGGCCAAGACTATCAGCCAACTGAGGCCAATCCCTGGGAATGCCCATTCCTTACGGGATTTATGCTCGCCGGATGGGAGAAGTTCTTGCTCTGGTCGAGTCCAGGCTGCTGACGGCGCTCGGTGAACCGGACGCCCGCGCGGCCGTGACGTTCCTCGGGACGGACCGTATCGAGGTGCTCCGCTTCACCGATCCGGAGGCCGGGGTGGTGCGGTACGCCACCCTCGGGATGTCCGCCCACCCGATGACCGATCCGTCGGCGGTGCTCGCCGACCCGGTCGCGGGGCCGCGCGCCGAGTTGATCCTCTCGGTGCGGGCGGGGCTCGCCGACACCGACAAGGTGCTGCGCCCGCTCGCCGTGCTCGCCGCCTCCCCTCAGGTGGAGGGGGTCGTGGTGGCGCCCGGGGCCTCCCTCGACACCGGTGAGCCGCTCTGGCCGGCCGCGCCCTTCACCTCGGTGCTGGTCGCGGAGCCCGGCGGTCTCGTGGCGGATCTGGAGCCGGGGCCTCCGCTCGATCCGGTGCGTTTTCTGCCGCTGCTGCCGATGACGCCGAACGAGGCCGCGTGGAAGCGGGTGCACGGCGCACAGGCGCTCCAGGAGCGCTGGCTGGCCCGGGGGGCGGATCTGCGGGACCCCCTGCGCGCCTCCGTGACCCTGGACTGAATCACCGCGTGTCTCCCTTCCGTCCTGCTGTTTCCGCCGCCGGCGCGGCCGCCGGACGGCTCGGCGAGGCCCCCGGGCCGGCCGCGCGCAGGGCCGTCCGGGGGAGCGGCGGAGCGTACACGCACACGCCGGACGGGTGATCGTCCTTGACGCGGCGGCGGCCGGGTAGGACCGTTGAGCGCTATGAGGGGCGAACCCAGTTGCCCGAAGTGCGGTGGCCGGGTCAGGGCGCCCGGTCTCTTTGCCGATTCCTGGCAGTGCGACGCGGACGGCGCGGTGCATCCGCTCCAGCCAGTGATCCCGCCCAGTGTCGAGGCTCTCGGTGTCGTGGTGCACCGGGCCGGAGTCCCGGTCTGGATGCCCTGGCCGCTGCCGGTGGGCTGGCTCTTCACCGGTGTCGCCTACGCGGGCGACGACCGCAGCGGCGGCCGTGCCACCGCCGTGGCCTGCTCGGGGCCCGGTCCGCTCGGCGGCATCGGTGAACTGCTGCTGGTGGCCGAGGAGTTGGGAGTCGGCCTGGGCGCGCGGTACGCGGGCATCGAGGGCCCCGACCCCGGACCCCATATGAATGTCTCCGGACCGCCCCACACCAAGGTGCTGGCCGCCGGCCGGCCCACCCCGCTCTGGCATGTCCCCACCGCCCCCGACGACCGGGCCGTCTTCGCGGGCGAGGCCCGGGGGCTCTGGCTGTGGGCGATCGTCTGGCCGGAGCAGTCCGGTCTGCTGATGTACGACGAACTGGTCCTCACCGACCTGCGGGACGCGGGCGCGGAGGTGGAGCTGGTGCCCTGCGGGGCGCTCTCGCCGAGGCTGCTCTCGTAGCCCCCGCCCGCCCCGGGCGCCCGCCCCGAGTCCTCCCCGGGAGGGCGGGGCCCCTTTCGGTGCCCGATACACTGGAGCGTCCCTGTCCGTTCCGCCCCTGGAGTCAGCGTCGTGCGCATCGATCTGCACACCCACTCCACGGCGTCGGACGGCACGGACACCCCCGCCGAGCTGGTCCGCCGGGCCGCTGCCGCCGGACTGGACGTCGTCGCCCTCACCGACCACGACACCACCCGCGGCCACGCGGCGGCCCTCGCCGCCCTCCCCGAGGGGCTGACCCTGGTCACCGGCGCCGAGATCTCCTGCGCGCTCGACGGGGTGAGCCTGCATCTGCTGGCGTATCTCTTCGACCCCGACGAGCCCGAGCTGCTCCGCGAGCGGGAGCTGGTGCGGGACGACCGGGTGCCGCGCGCCCGCGCGATGGTCGCGAAGCTCCGGGAGCTGGGCGTACCCGTGGAGTGGGACCAGGTCGCCCGTATCGCCGGTGACGGCTCGGTCGGCCGCCCGCACATCGCGACGGCCCTGGTGGAGCTGGGCGTCGTACCGACGGTCTCCGACGCCTTCACGCCGCGGTGGATCGCCGACGGCGGCCGGGCGCACGTCGGCAAGCACGAACTCGACCCCTTCACCGCCGTCCGCCTCGTCAAGGCGGCCGGCGGAGTCGCCGTCTTCGCCCACCCCGCCGCCGCCAAGCGCGGTCGCACGGTGCCCGGCGAGGCGATCGCCGCGCTGGCCGAGGCCGGTCTCGACGGGATCGAGGTCGACCACATGGACCATGACGCGGCGGCCCGGGAGCGGCTGCGCTCCCTCGCCGGCGGTCTCGGGCTGCTGACCACCGGGTCCAGCGACTACCACGGCAGCCGCAAGGACATCGCGCTCGGCGCGTTCACCACCGACCCGGAGATCTACGGCGAGATCACCCGGCGGGCGACCGGCGCGTTCCCGGTCCCCGGCGCCGGCGGACCGCGCGTCTAGCTCCTCGCCCCACCCTCTCCTCTCTCCTCTTCCCGCAAGGCCCTCACGTGTTCGACGCTGCCGTTTTCGGCTCCCTCTTCCTGACCCTTTTTGTGATCATGGACCCTCCCGGGGTCACCCCGATCTTCCTGGCCCTGACCTCAGGCCGCCCCGCCAAGGTGCAGCGCCGGATGGCCTGGCAGGCGGTGGCCGTCGCCTTCGGGGTGATCACCGTCTTCGGCCTGGTCGGCCAGCAGATCCTGGACTATCTCCATGTCTCGGTGCCCGCGCTGATGATCGCGGGCGGGCTCCTGCTGCTGCTGATCGCCCTCGATCTGCTCACCGGCAAGACCGATGAGCCCAAACAGACCAAGGACGTGAATGTCGCGCTCGTGCCGCTCGGCATGCCGCTGCTGGCCGGGCCCGGTGCGATCGTCTCGGTGATCCTCGCGGTGCAGAACGCGGACAGCGGCGCGCAGCAGACCGCGGTCTGGCTCGCGATCGTGGCGATGCACGCGGTGCTCTGGGTGGCCATGCGCTACTCGCTGCTGATCATCCGGGTCATCAAGGACGGCGGTGTGGTGCTGGTGACCAGGCTCGCCGGGATGATGCTCTCCGCGATCGCCGTGCAGCAGATCATCAACGGAGTGACCCAGGTCGTCCGGGGCGGCTGAGCGCCCCGCCCGTCCCCGACGCCCGCCTCCCCGTCCCGGACGCGCGCCGCCGGGCACGACAGCGCCCCCGTACGGATTCGTCCGTACGGGGGCGCCGCGCGTCGTGCAAGCGTTACCAGGTGTGTCGAGCAGGTGTTACAAGGCCGAGGGGTCGACCGGACGGATATAGACGCGCTGGCCGGTTGCGGCGGCCTGCTGCACGATCCGGTTGACAGAGGCGGCGTCCACGACGGTGCTGTCGACGGCGGTGCCGTCCACATCGTCCAGGCGCATGATCTCGAAGCGCAAGGGCTTCTCCCTTCGTCTGATCCTCCTGAGAGAACTGGTGTCTGTGGGTAGAACAGCGATGTAGCCTGCAAACATTCCCTACACTAAAGAAAATCTTTCCTTGTCTAACTACTGGCGGGTACCCCCGCGCGGCCGGAAAATGGGTCGCGTATGAACGACCCAGAGATCAGCCCAGAGATCAGCACGGACATCGACGCGGCCGTGAGCGCCCTCGCCGTCCGGATGGACCACGCCAACGAGCTGCTCCAGCGCATGCTCGCGGAGGTCGCCAAGACCCCCTCCACCCACGCCATCTTCGTGGACGCCGGATATGTGTACGCCGCGGCCGGACTGCTGGTCGCCGGGACGGAGGACCGCCGGTCCTTCGACCTCGACGCCGAGGGAATGATCGAGGCCTTCATCGACAAGGCCCGCACGATCTTCGCGGACAGCAGACTGCTCCGGGTGTACTGGTACGACGGAGCCCGCCGGCGCATCCACACCCCCGAACAGCAGGCCATCGCCGAACTCCCGGATGTGAAGGTCCGGCTCGGCAACCTCAACGCCAACAACCAGCAGAAGGGCGTCGACTCCCTCATCCGCACGGATCTGGAGTCGCTCGCCCGCCACCGCGCGATCAGCGACGCGGCGCTCGTCGGCGGCGACGAGGACCTGGTCTCGGCGGTGGAGGCCGCCCAGGGGTACGGGGCCCGGGTCCATCTGTGGGGCATCGAGGCGGGCGACGGCCGCAACCAGGCCGAGCCGCTGCTCTGGGAGGTCGACAGCCAGCGCACCTTCGACCTGGACTTCTGCCGCCCGTACATCACCCGGCGGGCCGTGACGGTGTACGAGAACGAGGGCGCGCCCCCGCCCTCCCGCGACGAGGTGCGTTTCGTGGGCGCGCAGATCGCGGCGACCTGGCTGGCCGAGCGGGGACGCGAGTCGCTGGTGGAGCTGCTGCCCGGACACCCCTACTTGCCGGGGCCGGTGGACCAGGATCTGCTGATCGAGGCGGAGCGGGTGCTCCAGCGGTCGCTGCGGGGCCACGCGGTGCTCCGAAGGGCGCTGCGGGACGGGTTCTGGCAGCACCTCCAGGCGCAGTTCTGACGGCGGGCCGGGGCAGCGCCCCCGGTCCTGGAACCGGAGGCGCTGCCCCGGCCCGCCCCCTACACGAACTCGGCCTCCTGCTCCCGGCCGATCCGCTCGGCGATCTTGCACACCGCGCCCACCGCCGAGAGCGCCAGATCCTGGCCCGCCCAGAGCGCGCGGACGCCGAGCCGGACGCGCGGCAGTCCCGCGAGCACCGTGAGCCCGTAGCACTCATCGCCCCGGCACATGGTCTCGGCGGGCAGCATCGCGATGCCGTAGCCGCTGCGGGCCAGCTCCCGCGCACCGCCCACCGAGCCGGCCTCGACCGTCGGCGGATCGACGCCGTACAGCTCCCGCACCGCCGACACCAGCACCCGGTGGGAGGCGCAGTCCGGGTCCACCACCAGGACGCGCGCGGTGGCGAGGGCACGGCCCGCGCCCTTCTCCCGCGCCTCCGTGGCGAACGTGGCGGGACCCACGGGCACCACGTCCAGCGGCGGCAGCTCCCGTACCGTCACCCCGCCGGGCAGCGGTGTCCGTTCCCCGTAGTCGCCGTGGACGAGTGCCATGTCCACCTGGCCGGCCCGTACCGCCTCCGCCGTGCAGCCGATCGCGAGCTGGCGCGGGGAGAGCCGGACATTGGGGTAGCGGTAGCGGCACTCCCGGACCAGCGAGCTGACCCGGGACTCCAGCAGCAGCGCCGAGGCACCCACCGACACCCGTCCTGCGGTCCCTCCGGACGGATTCAGGGCGCTGGCCATCTCCTCCATCACCTGGAAGATCCGTACCGCGTGGTCGTTGAAGATCTCCCCCGCGGCGGTGAGCCGCACCCCGTGCGGCAGGCGCTGTATCAGCTGGAAGCCGATGCGGGACTCCAGCGCGCGGATGTGCGCGCTGATGCTCGACTGGGCGTACCCGAGACTCCGTGCCGCTTTGGTGAAGCTCCCCAGACGCGCTACCTCCCTGAAGGTTCTGAGCTGATACATCGACAGGTCATAGTTCACAAATCGCCCCAGTCGCAGAAGAACCAACGCAGCGTCCGTGCAGTCCAGGGGTGTGTGTTCATTCTCGCTCCTCCTTCCGTGGGAATGCCACCGGCCCAATCACGGTCCACGTACGTCCGCGACGCTTTGGTTCATGTCTGTGAAACCGGAGCGGAATGCTGGACGGGGTATCGGGTTCTCCGATGGCGCGGGGAGCGCGGCGCGGTGCGGCGGGGAGGGTTGGCTCAGGGGTGCGGTACGGGGAGCTGCGGGCGCGCGGCCTTCTCGCGGCGGCTGTGCCGGGCGACCCGCACCCGGTTCCCGCAGCCCGGCGTGCACCACTCACGGCGGGGGTGGGCCTTCACGAAGTACAGGACACACCCCGGTGCGGGGCAGGCCCGGACCAGGTCCGCGCGGTCACCGGTGAAGAGCCCCACGGCGGCCAGGGCGATCTCGCCGAGGGCGGTCAGCAGCGGGTCGGTCCCGGGCCAGCGCGGCACGGCGGTGAAGCCGGGCCCCGGGGCCAGCTCCTGCCAGGGCGAGGCCAGCCGGGCCGCCGCGTTGACCACGGCGATGTCCCCGGGCCCGGGGGTGCCGCCGGAGGCACGGGCGGCGGCGAGGTCGCGCAGGGCGCCGCGCAGCTCCAGGAAACGGGAGGTGTGCGCCGGGGAGGGGACGGCGCCGTCGAGCGCGGGGCGCAGCACGGCGCTGAACTCCTCGCGGTGGTCCGCGAGCCACCGTGCCAGCCCGCTGTCCGGTCCGACGGGGGTGTCCAGGGCGTCGATGAGACGGCCGCGCACACCGCCCTTGATGTAGGTGGTGTTGATCAGCTCCAGCGGCAGCGGCTCCCCGGCCAGGGGGAGCTGCCGCGTCCCTGGATCGTCCGGGTGCCGGGGTGGTGTGCCGCTCATGAGCCCATCTTGCCGCGCCGGTGGGCGCGTGTCAGTGCCGGTCCCAGAACCCGGCGACGGCGCCGGCGGTTTCCCGGGGGCGGTCGGTGTTGGGGGAGTGCTCGGCTCCGGTGATCACGGTGCGGAGGGCGCCGAGCCGCTCGGCCATCGCGTCGAGCTGCTCCACGGGCCAGGTGTCGTCGCGCTCACCGCTGATCACATGCTTGGGGAGGGGCCGCACGGCGGCGAGCTCGTCGACCCGGTCGGGTTCGACGGTGAGCTGTCGGCCGGTGACGGTCAGCTGTACGGGGTTGTGGCGCAGCCAGCGGTCGCGCAGGCCGCTGCCGTCGGTGTCCGCGTCCTCCGGCGGTTCGAACGCCTTCATGGCCTCCCAGACCTCGGCCATGTCCATGACGGTGAGCGCCTGGCCCAGCAGTGCGAGCCGCTCCCGCTGGGCGGGGGTGACCCGGGCGGGGCCGGAGGACATGACGGTGAGGGTGCGGAAGGGGGCGGGGTCGAGGAGGACGGCGGCGCGGGAGATCTGCCCGCCGAGGGAGTGCCCGAGCAGATGGACGGGGCCGCCGCCGAGGGCCTCGGCCTGGGCGAGCACATCGAGGGCCAGCTCGCGCTGGGTGAAGGCGCCCGGATCGTCGGGGCCGGGGGTCTCGTACTGGCCGCGCCCGTCGACGGCGACGGCGCGGTAGCCCGCCTCGGTGAGCGGCTCCAGCATCGCGATGAAGTCCTCCTTGCTCCCGGTGAAGCCGGGGACGAGGAGGGCGGTGGCTTTCGGGGGGCCGGGGGTGGGGTGGGCGTCGAGCACGGCGAAGTCTCCCCGGGCAGTGGGGAGCGCGCTCGCGCGCGCGCACGCGGGAGGCTGAAAGGTGGGCGGCCGGCTCATCCCCCGACACTACCCCCGCCCCTCCCGGGACACCGCTCCCCACGGTCCGGGGCCCGTCCTCCCTCTCCCCCAGAGCTGCCTCCGGGAGGTCCCCCCAGACGGGCTGGGTACATCCAGCCGTGCGGGCGGGCCGGCAAGTCCAGCCGTGCGGGCGGGTTGGTCAAGCTCAGCCTCGCGGGCGGGCTGGGTACATCCAGCCTCGCCGGCGTTTGAGGCGCGGGGGTTCGGGGGCTGGTCCCCGACGGTGGCCCGCAGGGTGCGGGGGCCTGTGGCCCGGGGTCCGTCCTTGAGCGCCGGGCGGGGCGGGCTGGTGCGGGGGATGGTGATGGCCCGGCTCCTCGGAGAGGGGCCGGGCCATTGAGGGGGAAGGGGAGGGTCAGGCGTCGGGCTGGGTGGCCGCGGCCTTCACCGTGCGCGTGCGGCGCCTCGGCTTCGCCTCAGCCTCCACCACCGCACCCTCCACCGGCACCGCCGCCTTCCGCGTCCGCCGGCGCGGCTTGACCTCGGCCTCGCCCTCCGCGACCGGGGCCGCGGCCACAGCCGCAACCTCAGCCTTCACCGTGCGCCGGCGCGGCGCGACCTCCGCCTCGGCGGCGGCAGCAGCAGCCACCACCGGCTCCGCGGCCCCCACCCGGGTGCGGCGGCGCCGCCTCGGGGCGCGGGGCTCCACGGCCTCGACAGCCTCCACGGCCTCCGCCGCGACCTGCTCCGGCGCTGCGGCCTCCACCGCGACCTCGGCCGTCGGCGTGCCCGCCCGGGTGCGGCGGCGCTGCCGCGGCGTCCTGGTGCGCGCGGGCCGCTCCTCCTGCACCGGCGCGGAAGCCGACGACTTGCTCCGGCCACGGGACCCGGTCTCGCCCAGATCCTCCACCGCCTCCGCCGCGAGCCCGGCCCGAGTGCGCCCGGCACGCGGCAGCACACCCTTGGTGCCCGCCGGGATGTCCAGCTCCTCGAAGAGGTGCGCGGAGGTCGAGTACGTCTCGACGGGGTCGCTGAACCCCAGGTCCAGCGCCTTGTTGATCAGCTGCCAGCGCGGGATGTCGTCCCAGTCCACCAGCGTGACCGCGATCCCGGACGCCCCGGCCCGGCCGGTGCGGCCGACCCGGTGGAGATAGGTCTTCTCGTCCTCGGGCGACTGGTAGTTGATGACGTGCGTCACGCCCTCCACATCGATCCCGCGCGCGGCGACATCGGTGCACACCAGCACATCCACCTTGCCGTTGCGGAACGCCCGCAGCGCCTGCTCGCGCGCGCCCTGTCCGAGGTCGCCGTGGACGGCCCCGGAGGCGAACCCGCGCTGGGCGAGCTGGTCGGCGATGTCCGCCGCCGTGCGCTTCGTACGGCAGAAGATCATCGCGAGCCCGCGCCCGTTCGCCTGGAGAATCCGCGAGACCAGCTCGGGCTTGTCCATGGAGTGCGCGCGGTAGACCCGCTGCGTGATGTTCGCGACGGTCGCGCCCTGGTCGTCCGGCGCCGCGGCGCGGATGTGCGTGGGCTGCGACATGTAGCGACGGGCCAGTCCGATGACCGCACCGGGCATGGTCGCCGAGAAGAGCATCGTCTGCCGCTTGGGCGGCAGGAACTGGATGATCTTCTCGACGTCCGGGAGGAAGCCCAGGTCGAGCATCTCGTCGGCCTCGTCGAGCACCAGCGCCCTGACCTTGGAGAGGTCGAGCTTCTTCTGGCCCGCCAGGTCGAGCAGCCGCCCCGGAGTGCCGACGATCACATCGACACCCTTCCGCAGCGCCTCGACCTGGGGCTCGTACGCCCGGCCGCCGTAGATCGCCAGCACCCGCACATTGCGGACCTTGCCGGCGGTCAGCAGATCATTGGTGACCTGGGTGCACAGCTCGCGGGTGGGGACGACCACGAGCGCCTGAGGGGCGTCGGTGAGCTGCTCGGGCCTTGCCCGGCCCGCCTCGACGTCCGCGGGGACGGTGACGCGCTCCAGCAGCGGCAGACCGAAACCGAGCGTCTTGCCGGTGCCGGTCTTGGCCTGGCCGATCACGTCGGAGCCGGAGAGCGCGACGGGGAGCGTCATCTCCTGGATGGGGAAAGGGTTCACGATGCCGACGGCCTCGAGGGCCTCGGCGGTCTCGGCCAGGATTCCGAGATCCCGGAACGTGGTTGCCTGCGTAGTCAGGGTGTTGCCTCTTCTGTGAGACGCGGCGCGAGGCGAACGATGGGGGTCGTACCGCACCCGGGTGAGCGGGCCGGCCGTGGGTTGGCCGGATGGTGCGGGACCACTGCCGTCGCTCGAGCGCTCTCGCCGCTGAGGGGGCCCCTCATCCACGGTCGTGCGCGAAGGCGCACGGCCCGCGTGGAGGGCGGTCGGGTCGGAGCCGATCGTGCCACCGACCGGGCATCCTCATGGTGATCAGAAGAAATGAATCCTTCTGGTCAAACACTGTGATCGCCCACCGAGAATCAGAAAAACGCTCAGCGGGCGCAATACCACTGTACCCCGGATTCGCGCATGTGTGTTGGGCGATTTCGTAGGAACCGTGGTGGCGAAGGGGTACGGGAGAGCCCCTGGCCCGGCTGACCAGCCCCTTACGCGCCGGTGCCGGCGGGCTATTGTGCGCTTCATGGAGACGCCTGACAACGCCGCTGAACCCACCGAACCCACTGAACACACCGGTATCGCCGCCCAGAACTGGGCCGAGGCCTCCGCCGAGCCCCAGTACCGGGCCGCCGTCGTGGATCTTCTCGGCGCACTGGCCTATGGGGAACTGGCCGCTTTCGAGCGACTCGCCGAGGACGCCAAACTCGCGCCCACCCTCGGTGACAAGGCGGAGCTGGCAAAGATGGCCTCCGCCGAATTCCATCACTTCGAGCGGCTCCGCGACCGGCTCACCGCCATTGACACCGAGCCCACCGGCGCGATGGAGCCCTTCGCCCAGGCGCTGGACGACTTCCACCGCCAGACCGCGCCGTCCGACTGGCTGGAGGGACTCGTCAAGGCATATGTCGGCGACTCGATCGCCAGCGACTTCTATCGCGAGGTCGCCGCCCGCCTCGACTCGGACACCCGGGCCCTGGTGCTCGCCGTGCTCGACGACACCGGCCACGGGAACTTCGCCGTCGAGAAGGTGCGCGCCGCGATCGAGGCCGACCCCCGCCTCGGCGGCCGGCTCGCCCTGTGGGCGCGCCGGCTGATGGGCGAGGCCCTCTCCCAGGCCCAGCGGGTCGTGGCGGAGCGCGACGCGCTCTCCACCATGCTGGTCGGCGGGGTGGCCGACGGCTTCGACCTGGCGGCGGTCGGCGAGATGTTCGCCCGGATCACCAAGGCCCACACCCGGCGGATGGCGGCCCTGGGCCTCGCCGCCTGAGCCCACTCGGGGAGAGCGGCTCGCGGTGGCGGCGGCAGGTCCGGCGGCGGGAAGCGGCATCGGGGACGGCGGGGGAGACGGGACCGCTCAGAAGGGCAGGGCCCTGCGCAGCCGCCGCCCGGAGGGCCGTACCAGCAGCGACAGCAGCACCGCCCCGATCAGCACCGCGCCCAGCACGGTCCCGGCCCGGTGGCCGGGGCCGAGCGCCGAGTACGTCACCCAGGCACCGAAGGCGGCACCGAGCCCACCCGTGAGATACACCACGCGGCGGGCCGGGAGCCGGCCCGAGAGATGGCGGTCGGCCGCCCACGCGAGGGCGAGTCCGAGCAGAACCGAACCGAGCGCTTCCAGCAGCACTGCTGATCACCTCGCGGACACGAGTCGGGATGGGGCGGTCACAGCCCGTACTACCCGCTGACCTCGGAAAGCAACCCTCCGCCGCGCCCGCGGCAGATCCATTTCAGGGACACCCCGACCGGCGCGGCCGGACATGCCGAGGGGCCCGTACGGGAAGTCCCGTACGGGCCCCTCGGCCCTGCCTGTTCCGGTGCCGCGCCCTACAGCGCGCCGAAGCCCACGCGCCGTGCCGCGGGCTCACCGATCTCCACATAGGCGATCCGGTC
The DNA here is from genome assembly GCF_040296845.1 of Streptomyces sp. NPDC001985. Classification (NCBI taxonomy): domain Bacteria; kingdom Bacillati; phylum Actinomycetota; class Actinomycetes; order Kitasatosporales; family Streptomycetaceae; genus Streptomyces; species Streptomyces sp. NPDC001985. The sequence continues at coordinate 54,343 of NZ_JBEOYB010000030.1, read as the reverse complement.
CGAGGGGACCAGAACCCTGCGGCCCTTGTCGTCCGCGAGGCTGAGCAGCTGCGCCTTGCCGGCCAGCGCCTCTCCCACCGCGCGCTCGACCTCCTCGGCGGACTGCCCGCTCTCCAGAACGATCTCCCGGGGCGCGTGCTGCACGCCGATCTTGACCTCCACGGCTATGTCCCTCCGAACGGTCAGTGCGTTGCGCGGTCAGCCGCGCCGTACCCCGCACACACTAGCCGGGCCGGAGCGGCGCCCGGCCGCCCCGGGGAACGCCAAGAGCGAACACCGCCGCCGGAGCGTCAGTGCTGCTCGCCCGCCGGATCGGTGCCGTACAGCGGGAAGCCGGCGATCCCGCGCCAGGCGAGCGAGGTGAGCAGTTCCACCGCCCGGTCCCGGGGGATGGCGGACTCACTGGAGAGCCAGTACCTGGCCACCACCTGGGACACCCCGCCCAGTCCCACGGCGAGGAGCATCGACTCCTCCTTGGAGAGACCCGTGTCGCCGGCGATCACATCCGAGATCGCCTCCGCGCACTGGAGGGAGACCCGGTCCACCCGCTCCCGCACCGCGGGCTCATTGGTGAGATCCGACTCGAAGACCAGCCGGAAGGCCCCGCCCTCGTCCTCCACATAGGCGAAGTAGGCGTCCATGGTGGCCGCGACCCGCTGCTTGTTGTCGGTGGTGGACGCCAGCGCCGTGCGGACGCCCTGGAGCAGCGCCTCGCAGTGCTGGTCGAGCAGGGCCAGATAGAGGTCCAGCTTCCCGGGGAAGTGCTGATAGAGCACGGGCTTGCTGACACCCGCCCGCTCGGCGATGTCATCCATGGCGGCCGAGTGGTAACCCTGTGCCACAAAAACTTCCTGGGCGGCGCCCAGAAGCTGGTTTCTGCGGGCTCGGCGTGGCAGACGTGTGCCCCGCGGGCGCGCCGCCTCTGTCTGCTCGATGGCTGTCACGCCGCCTCCCAAATTTGTTCCGTGCGCGCTGTGCGCCGCGCCGCCATCGTACTTTTGGGTAACCCGGGCTTGCGCGTCGCGGACGCAGAATTTCACGGACCGGACAGTCGCGGTAGCTTCCTATTCGGGGGCAAAGAGGGTCAGGTCATCGGTAGTCGTCCTCGTCCTGGCCCACGACGCGCGCCTGCTCCAAGGCGTCCGCCTCGTTCGCCGCGTCCCGGTCGATGTCCGTCAGGGGTTCGTCGCCCTGGGGATTCACCTCCCTCCGCTGCTCCACGGCGTCGGCCTCGGGGACCTCGGCGCCGAGCGCTCCGTTCCCGTCCGCCGCCTCCTGCCCGGGGCCGTGCCCGGCGTTCCCGCCGCGCGCGCCGCCCGCTGCTGTCTCGCGTTCGTCCCTGCTGTCGGGGTGGTTGGAGTCGTTCGAGTCGTCGGAGTCGAAGGTGTCCGGGTGAGTGGGATCGACAGCCATGCGGCACCGCTTTCCCTGAAACGGGGGACTCATCCCTTCCGTGGCCTGGGGCCTCCTTCGAGCCTAGAAGCTGCGGGGGCGGGGCGCTACGCGGTGGCGGGCGGCGTGTGACGCCGAACACACGATGGCCGGTGTGATCGTCTCGTAACATTGCCGCATGTCTTCGACCGAGCTGCCCGGTGTCCAGGCCGCCGTCACCGCCGCGGCGGTCCCCCGGGTCGCCGCCGTCCGGGTCGCCGAGGGGGAGGAGCTGCGCTCCGTCGCCCTCCCGGGTCTCTCCCTCACCGTACGGTCGCGCCCGCCCGCCCGCACCGGGCTGCCGCCCGCCCTGTACGTCCACGGGCTCGGCGGGTCCTCGCAGAACTGGTCGGCGCTGATGCCGCTGCTCGCGGACGTGGTGGACGGCGAGGCCGTCGATCTCCCCGGCTTCGGCGACTCCCCGCCACCGGACGACGGCAACTACTCGGTCACCGCCCACACCCGCGCGGTGATCCGCTATCTCGACGCCGCGGACCGCGGCCCCGTCCACCTCTTCGGCAACTCCCTGGGCGGCGCCGTCGCGACCCGGCTCGCGGCCGTCCGCCCCGATCTCGTACGGACGCTCACCCTGGTGTCGCCGGCCCTGCCCGAGCTGCGGGTCCAGCGCTCGGCGGTGCCCACCGCGCTGCTCGCGCTCCCCGGCGTCCCCCGGCTCTTCGCCCGTGTCTCCCGGGACTGGCCGGCCGAGCAGCGGGTCCGGGGGGTGATGGCGCTCTGTCACGGGGACCCCTCCCGGGTCAGCGACGAGGCCGTGGGCCATGCTGTGGAGGAGATGGAGCGCCGCTCCCAACTCCCCTATTTCTGGGATGCGATGGGCCGCTCGGCGCGCGGTATCGTCAACGCCTACACGCTCGGGGGCCAGCACGGTCTGTGGCGGCAGGCGGAGCGGGTCCTCGCGCCGACGCTGCTGGTGTACGGAGGACGGGACCGGCTGGTCGCGTACCGTATGGCGCGCAGGGCGGCGGTGGCCTTCCGTGACTCGCGGCTGCTGACCCTGCCGGACGCCGGGCATGTGGCGATGATGGAGTATCCCGAGACGGTCGCGCGGGCCGTCCGGGAACTGCTCGACGACACCGGTAGGAGCTGATCGGAGCCCGTGGGACGACACAGCCGCAAAGGCCCCGCACCCAAGGGCGACCGGACGGACCCCCCGTCCGCCCCCCGCGACGGCGCGACCCCTCCCCGGGGCGGCGGCGAGCGGTACGGCGCCGCCGAGCGGGAGGCCGTCGCACCCGCGGCACCGGCCGCACCCGACCCGGGCATCGGGCGGCGCAGGCGTTCCGCTGCCGCCGGAGCACACCCGGGCCAGGGCCGTCCGGACCCCGTCCACCCGGCACCCGGTTCCTCCGCCGCCGGACACCCGGCCGCCGGTCACGGCGCGCCGGTGACACGGGGCGGGCACCCCGAGCAGCATGAGGCCGGCGGCGCCTGGGGAGACCCGGGCCGGCCTTCCGGCCCCGGCCCGCGCCGGCCGCAGGGCGCCCGCATACCGGGCCCGCGGCGGGAGTTCGTCGACGCCTTCGACGGCTCCCGGACACCGGTCGCGGCCGACCTCTACGCCTCTGTCACCACCTGGCCCGACGAGCCCTCCGGCGGCACCGCCGCACCGGCCCGGGGCGCGCCCGCGGTGCCCGCCCCCCGCCCCGGCGGCGGCACGGGAGCGGGTGGCGGCGCGGGAGCGTCCGGGGACGGCGACGGCGGTGGCGGTGGCCGGGGCGGCCGGGCCGGCCGGTCCGGCGGGGGCGGCAAGGGCCGCACCTTCACCGGGATCGCCGCCGCCGCCGTGACCACCGTGCTCGCCGTCGTGGTGGCCGGCCAGGTCGCCGAGGAGAACACCGGCGGCCCGGGGACGTCCACCACCGGACCCGACCGCACCGACGAGGACTCCTCCTCCCGCTCGGAGAACCGCTCAGCCCCCTCGGAGAAGCGCCCGGCCCTCTCGGGCGGAGCGCCGACGGCGCAGCCCCCCACCTACGCGGAGCAGATGGCCCGGCAGTTCTCCATCGAGCCGGAATCGACCGCGAAGGGCGACTTCGAAGCGGTTCCCGGTTTCGACCGGGCGCCGGGCAACGGCCGGAAGATCCGCTACCGCGTCGATATCGAGAAGGGGCTCGAAATGGACGGCAGGCTCTTCGCCCAGGCCATCCAGCGCACCCTGAACGACAGCCGGAGCTGGGCCCACAACGGTGTCAGAACATTCGAGCGCATTTCCTCCGGCGAACCGGAATTCGTCGTCACACTCGCCAGTCCGGGAACCACGGACAAGTGGTGCGCCAAATCGGGGCTGAACACCTCCATCGACAAGGTGAGCTGTGATTCCGCCTCCACCGACCGAGTGATGATCAATGCCTTCCGCTGGGGCCAGGGGTCGGACACCTATGGCCCCGAGGCGATGCACGCCTACCGCCAGATGCTCATCAACCACGAGGTGGGGCACCGGCTCGGTCACGGGCATGTGAACTGTGGCACTCCGGGAGCGCTCGCGCCCGTGATGCAGCAGCAGACGAAGTCCCTGAACATCGGCGGGGTGAAATGCCGCCCCAACCCCTGGCCCAACCCCGGGAGTTGAGCCCCGGGCCCCGCTCCGCCGGACCCTGTTCCCCGGCGGGGATCATGTCCGGGATGTGAGACGAGTGTCTCACGCCCGGCCGTGAGGGCTTTGACATCGGCGGCCGGGTCCTCCATATTTCTCGGCATGTCGCACCGTCACGCCGCCTCCGAACGCGCCGCCATTGAGCTGGCGCTCATCGGCGTGACCGGGCACAGCGTGGCCGACATCCACTGTCGCTGACGCCTGCCCGAGCGCGTACCGGCCGATGTGCCGGTCCGGTTCCCTCAGTCGGCCTCCCCCTTCCCGTGACGGCGCCCCCGCGGAATCCCGCGAGGTCTCTCCGCGTCCGGTGAAGCCGGATTCCCCTGAAGGCCGCGCCTGGGCGTGCCCCACGTCCGCAGGCGCGGCATCCCCTCCTCCCGTGCGCCGTCTCGCTCGCACGGCCACTCGTCGGCGCCTGCACGGACATCCCCTTCCCTGCCGGGCTCAACGAGAGGTCTCCTTCCCATGCGTCAACTGTCCGTCATATCCCGCCGCGTGGCAGCGGCTGCCCTCGGTCTCGCCGTGGTGTCGGGCGCCGCCGCCTGCGCCGGACCGCAGGACGACGGCGCCGAGGACAGCGCCGCGGGCGGCGACAAGCCCCGGCGGGGCGGCATCCTCACCGTGCTCAACTCCGAGCCGCAGACCGATTTCGACCCCGCCCGGCTCTACACGTCCGGCGGCGGCAATGTCCCCTCGCTGGTCTTCCGCACGCTGACCACCCGCAACCGCGAGGACGGCCAGGCCGGCACCGAGGTCGTGCCCGACCTCGCCACCGACCTCGGCCGGCCCAACAAGGACGCCACGGAGTGGACGTACACCCTCAAGGAGGGGCTCAGATACGAGGACGGCTCCCCGATCACCACCGCCGACATCAAGTACGGCATCGAGCGCTCCTTCGCCGCCGAGCTCTCCGGCGGCGCGCCCTATCTGCGGGACTGGCTCATCGGCGGTGACACCTACCAGGGCCCCTACAAGGACAAGAAGGGCCTGGCCTCGATCGTCACCCCGGACGAGCGGACGATCGTCTTCAAGCTCCGCAAGCCCGAGGGCGAGTTCCCCTATCTCGCGACCCAGACCCAGTTCACCCCCGTCCCCCGGGCCAAGGACACCGGCACCAAGTACGAGGAGCGGCCCCTCTCCTCCGGCCCGTACCGGGTGGTGAGGAACGAGGGCGACGGCGAGCGGCTGGTACTGGAGCGCAATCCGCACTGGTCGCAGAAGACCGACCCCGAGCGCAAGGCGTACCCCGACACCGTCGACGTGGTCTCCGGGCTCGACTCGGCCGTCATCAACCAGCGGCTCTCCACCGGCTCCGGAGCGGACGCCTCCGCCGTCACCACCGACACCAATCTCGGCCCCGCCGAACTCGCCCGGGTCGCCGACGACAAGGAACTCGCCGGCCGGGTCGGCACCGGCCGCTTCGGCTATGTGAACTACCTCGCGTTCAATCCGAAGGTGAAGCCCTTCGACGACATCAGGGTCCGCCAGGCGATCTCGTACGCCATCAACCGCACCAGCGTCATCAACGCGGCGGGCGGCTCCGCGCTCGCCGAGCCCGCGACGACCTTCCTGCCCGAGACCAAGGCGTTCGGCCACACTCCCTACGACCACTTCCCCGCCGGGAAGACGGGCGACCCCGGCAAGGCCGGGCGGCTGCTGAAGGAGGCCGGGCACGAGAACCTCCGCATCACCCTGACCCACTCCACCGAGCAGAACCGCCAGACCAGCCCCGAGGTCGCCACCGCCGTCCAGGAGGCGCTGAAGAAGGCCGGGATCACGGTCGAACTCCAGGGCCTGGAGAACAACGCCTTCAACGAGGCCCGCTGGAGCGCCGCGAAGGCCCCCGGGTTCTTCCTCTCCCGCTGGGGCGCCGACTGGCCCTCCGGAGCCCCCTTCCTCGCCCCGATCTTCGACGGCCGGCAGATCGTCAAGGACGGCTCCAACTACAACCACGCCCAGCTGAACGACCCCGCCGTCAACAAGGAGATCGACGAGATCAACAAGCTGACCGACCTGGACGCCGCCGCCGAGCGCTGGGGCGCGCTCGACCGGAGGATCGGTGAGCGGGCGCTGGACGTCCCGCTGTTCCACCCCGTCTACAAGCGGCTTTACGGCAAGAACGTCAAGAACATCGTGATCAGCGACTGGACCGGGGTCCTCGACATCTCGCAGGTCGCCGTCAAGTGAGCACCGCACTCGATCTCCCGGCCGCGGACGCCGCCCACCGGGCGCCCGCGGCCGGGAGCGCCATCACACGCCTCGCCGCCCGGCCCTCCGCGCTGATCTCCGCGGGCGTCCTCGCCCTGCTGGTGCTGCTCGCGCTCGCCGCCCCGCTGCTGACCGCCCTGGAGGGCCAGGACCCCCACACGTACCACGACTCGCTCGTCGACTCGGCGCGCGGCGGCGTGCCCATCGGCTCGTTCGGCGGGGTGAGCGCCGACCACTGGCTCGGCGTCGAGCCCGGCACCGGGCGCGATCTCTTCGCGCGGCTGCTGTACGGGGCCCGGGTCTCGCTGCTGGTCGCCGTCGGCGCGACCCTGGTGCAGGTGGCGATCGGCATCGTCGTCGGCCTCGCGGCGGCGCTCGGCAACCGCTGGGTGGACGCGGTGCTCAGCCGGGTCACCGATGTGATGGTGGCGCTGCCGATGCTGGTGCTCGGGATCGCGCTCACCGCCGTCGTACCCCCCGACTTCCCCCGCCCGCTGCTGCTGATCCTGCTCATCGGCGCCCTGGGGTGGGGCGGTACGGCCAGAATCGTGCGGGCGCAGACCCTCTCCCTGAAGCGGCTGGACTTCGTCGCCGCCGCCCGGCTCGGCGGCAACGGCCCCTGGCGGGTGGCCCGGCGCGAGCTGCTGCCGTCGCTGGCCGCACCCGTGATCACCTACGCGGCGATCCTGCTGCCGGTGAACATCGTGGTCGAGGCGTCCCTGTCCTTCCTCGGTGTCGGCGTGAAGCCGCCCACACCGTCCTGGGGGCAGATGCTCTCCAGCGCGCAGACCTGGTTCCGCGCCGACCCCATGTACGTCCTGCTCCCCTCCGGCCTGCTCTTCGTGACGGTCCTCGCGTTCACCGTCCTCGGCGACGCGGTGCGCGCCGCGCTGGACCCCAGGGAGGCGAGCCGGCTGCGGGTCGGCACCCGCGCGGAGCGCCGGGTGTCCCGGAAGGAGAGGGGCGCCGCATGACGCGCTTCGTCCTCAAACGGCTCGGCGGCGCGGTGTTCGTGCTGCTGGTGCTCTCGGCACTGGTCCACGGCCTGTTCTATCTGGCCCCCGGCGACCCCGCCCGCCTCGCGTGCGGGGAGCGCTGCTCACCCGCGCAGATCGCCCAGGTCCGCGAGCAGCTCGGGCTCCACGAGCCGGTTCTCACGCAGTACACCGACTTCCTCCGGGGCGTCGTCGCCGGGCGCGACTACAGCACCGGCACCTCGGTGCTGCGCTGCGACGCGCCCTGCCTCGGCCTCTCGTACCAGAGCGACCAGCAGGTGACCGCGCTCCTCCTGGACCGGCTGCCCGCCACCGCCTCGCTCGCCCTCGGCGCGATGGCCGTCTGGCTGGTCGTCGGCGTCGGCACCGGGCTGCTCTCGGCGCTCCGGCGCGGCGGCGCCACCGAGCGGGCCCTGACCGTGCTCACCCTCGCCGCCACCGGCACCCCCGTTTTCATCCTGGGGCTGCTGCTGCTCATGGTGGTCTGCGCCTACCTCCAGTGGCTGCCCTATCCGGCCTATGTGCCCCTGGGCGACGACCCCGAGCAGTGGGCGTGGAACATGCTGCTTCCCTGGCTGACCCTCGGTCTCTTCGAGTCGGCGAAGTACGCCCGGCTCACCCGCGGCGCCACCCTGGAGACGCTGGCCGAGGACCATATCCGTACCTTCCGGGCGTACGGCGTGGGGGAGCGGGCCATCGTCGGGCGCCACGCGCTCCGGGGAGCCGTACCGCCGGTGATCGCGCTGAGCGCACTCGACGTCGGCACGATGTTCGGCGGCGCGGTGCTCACCGAGTCGCTGTTCGGCCTCCCCGGCCTCGGCAAGACGCTGATCGACGGGGTGCGGGTGATCGACCTGCCCGTGGTGGTGGGGGTGGTGCTGGTGATCGGCACCGCTGTGGTGCTGGCGAACGTGGTCGCGGATCTGCTGTACGCCGCCGCCGACCGAAGGGTGGTCCTGTCATGACGGCGGCACTGGTGGGGGTCACGGACCTCGTGGTGGAGTTCCCCGGCTCCGGTGGGGCGCGGGCGGTCGACGGCCTCTCGTTCGCCCTGGCCCCCGGCCGCGCCCTCGGCCTGGTCGGCGAGTCGGGCAGCGGCAAGAGCACGGTCGCCGGCGCACTCCTGGGCCTGCACCGGGGGACCGGCGCGCTGACCTCGGGGAGCGTGCGCGTCGGCGGTACGGATGTGGGCACGGCGAGCCCGTCCGAGCTGCGCGCCCTGCGCGGCTCGGTGGCGGCGATGGTCTTCCAGGACCCGCTCTCCTCCCTCGATCCGTACTACTCCGTCGGCGACCAGATCGCCGAGGTGTACCGGGTGCACACCCGCGTCTCCCGGCGCGCGGCGCGGGCCAGGGCCGCCGAGGTCCTCGACCGGGTCGGCATTCCCGACGCGGCCCGGCGGGCCCGCTCCCGCCCGCACGAGTTCAGCGGCGGGATGCGCCAGCGGGCCCTGATCGCGATGGCGCTGGCCTGCGAACCCCGGCTGCTGATCGCCGACGAGCCGACGACCGCGCTCGATGTGACCGTGCAGGCGCAGATCCTGGATCTGCTGCACGGGCTGCGCGAGGAGACGGGGATGGGGCTGCTGCTCGTCACCCATGACGTGGGGGTGGCGGCGGAGAGCGTGGACGAGGTGCTGGTGATGAAGGAGGGGCGGGAGGTGGAGCGGGGGCCGGTGGGCACGGTGCTGAAGGCCCCCCGGGAGCCGTACACCACGGCACTGCTCGCCGCGGTGCCCCGGCTCCCGGGCGAGGTTCCGGGGGCCCTCGCGCGGACCCCGCCGACCGGTGAGCCGCTGCTCGACGCCAGCGGGCTGGGGCGCTCCTTCGGGCGCGGCAGGGACCGGGTCGTCGCCGTCGACGGCGTCGACCTCACCGTCCACGCCGGGGAGACCCTCGGTGTCGTCGGGGAGTCCGGCAGCGGGAAGACCACCCTCGGCCGTCTCCTGGTCCGGCTGCTCGACCCCACCGCCGGCCGCATCCACTACGCCGGTACGGAGATCGGGGCGCTCTCCGAGAGGGCCCTGCGGCCCCACCGGCGGGAACTCCAGATGGTGTTCCAGGACCTCGTCGCCTCCCTCAACCCCCGCCGCTCCATCGGGGAGTCCATCGCCGACCCGTTGCGCGCCTCGGGGCTGCGCGACGAACGGGAGATCCGGCGCCGGGTGGCGGAGGCCCTGGAACGGGTCGGTCTCGACCCCGACAGATACCGGGGCTATCCACACGAGTTCAGCGGCGGGCAGCGCCAGCGGGTCGGGATCGCCCGTGCCCTGATCGCCGAGCCGAGGCTCATCGTCTGCGACGAGCCCGTCTCCGCGCTCGACGTCACCACCCAGGCCCAGGTGACCGGGTTGCTGCGGGAACTCCAGCGGGAACTCGGCCTCGCGCTGGTCTTCATCGCGCACGACCTCGCCGTCGTCCGGCAGATCAGCGACCGGGTCGCCGTGATGCGCCACGGCCGCATCGTCGAACAGGGGCCCGTGGAGCGGCTGTACGGCGCGCCCCGGGACCCGTACACCCGGCGGCTCCTCGCCGCCGTGCCCGTGCTCGACCCGGATCTGGCCCGCGCCCGGCGCTCCGCGCGCGGGGAGCCGGCCGCGGCCTGATCTCCCGTAACGGAGTGTCCCCGTAGCGCGACAGAACGCTACCGGGGGTGGAAAGTTACGTGTTTTCACCCCTTCCGGTGGTGCGACGGACAACCGTCCATCGCACCGCCGGGGTACCGGCATACGGTCTTTGCGCTGTGAGTCGCCGGGCAACGGCGGCCCTTCGCCAGGGAGATCGGGGGTGTGCGCGGGTGCGGATCGGACTGCTCACGGACAGTGGCTCCCCCGCCGTGCCGGACGGTTCCGGGGGGTGGTGCGACCGGCTCGTGGAAGGGCTCGCCGCCCAGCACCGGTTCGACCGCTACGACATCGGCGCGCACCGCACCGGAGCCGTACCGGGGCAGGCGCGGGGCGGCTCCGGCGGGCGCCGGGCGCGCGGACGTCTCACCGGGCACGCCCGCGACCTCGTCACGGCGATCTGCGACCCGGCGGAGGGCGCTGCCTTCGCCTCCGGTCTCTACGGACTCGCCGAGACCGCCAGGGAGCACGGGGGCGCGCTCGGCGGAGCCCTGCGCTCCGAATCCGTTCTGCGGCTGCTGGAGTCCGCCTGCCGCGCCCCCGGCGCCCGCCGTGGTCTGCACCGCGCCACCGTGCCCGACATCCTCGCCTTCGCCGGGCGGCTGGAGCGCGCGCTGCGTCCGCTCTCCCTTCCCTGGTACGACGAGGAGGGCCTCGGCGCGGTCGATCTGTGCCATGCGGTCTCCGGCGCGGGCACGGCCCTGCCCGGCCTGTTGGCCAAACGCTTCTTCGGGGTTCCGCTGCTGGTCACGGAGTACGGCGTGCATCTGCGGGCGCACCATCTGGCCGCCGCTTCCGCCTCCGGGGGCGGCGGTGGTGACGGCGGCGGGGGAGCGGCGGCCGGGGCGGGCGTGCCCGGCGCGCCCCTGCGCGCCCTGTCGGCGGCCTTCCAGGGGCGGCTCGCCGCGGAGGTGTACGCACAGGCCGCGCTGATCACCTCGTGCGGCAGCCACGGGCGGCGCTGGCAGCAGCGCGGCGGCGCGGCGCCCGGTGTTCTGCGCACGGTCCACCCGGGGGCCCCGGAGGAGGAGTTCGCCGCGGTGGGGGAGGGCGGGCACATCGGTGACCCGTACACCCTCGTCTGGACCGGTGACCTCGTACCCGCCAAGGACCTCGGCACCCTGCTGCGGGCCTTCGCGCGCCTGCGCGCCGAGGAGCCCCGGGCCAGACTCCGGCTCTTCGCCACGCCGGTGCGCGACCGCGACACGGCCGCCCGGCTGGCCCACTGCGAGCAGCTCGCCGCCCGGATCGTCCCGGCCGGGCCCGCCGGGGACGGGCCCGTGTACTTCGAGGAGCGGCCCCGGGGGAGCGCCGACGCCTACGCGGTGGGCGGGATCGCCGTGCTGTCGAGCCTGGACGAGGGCTTTCCGTCCGGCCTGGTGGAGGCGATGCTCTGCGGGCGGGCGACCGTCTCCACGGATGTCGGCGCGGTCGCCGAGGTCGTCGGCCCCACCGGTCTCGTCGTCCCCCCGGGCGACCCGCGTGCCCTCGCCGATGCCTGCCTCGCCCTGCTGCGCGACCCCTGGCGGGCCCGCCGCCTGGGCGCGGCGGCGCGTGCGCGGGCGCTGGAGCTGTTCACGGCCGAGCGGAATCTCATGGCATTTCGCGGCATCTATCTGGAGCTGATCTCGCACTCCCCGGTGCGGAGGGAGGCGGTGGACGAGGCGGGTGCCCCCCTCCCGTTCAGCCACCCGCCGGAGGCGCACGTCCCCCTCCGCCTGGGCCGCCGCCCACCCGCCCCTCCCGCCCCTCCGGCCCCTCCGGCCCCGCTCCCCCGCGAGAAGGAGCCCCTGCGATGACCCCTCCTCCCGACCCCGCGCCCTGGCCGGAGCCCGAGGCCCCCTCCGACCCCGCCCCCCTGCCGGAGCCCCCCGCGCCCGTGGTCCGGCCTGTGCCGCCTGCCGGTGAGCCGGGCTTTCCTGACGCGGGGCGGCCTCGGCGCGTGGCGTGGCCGGAGGCACCCCCGGGACGGCGGGGGCGGGAGTGCCCGCCGGACTCGGACCACGGGGTGGCGCCGGCCACGGGTGAGTGCTCGCGGGCGCGGGTGACTCCTCACCCGGTGTGGCGGGACACGAACCCGGACATGCCGGGCACGAGCCCGGGCTCACGGGGCATGGACCTGGGTTCGCGGGGGTCGGACCTGGGCTTGCCGAGCCCGAGCCCAGGCTCGCTGGGCACGGACCCGGGCTCGTGGGAGACGCGCCTGGGTTCGCGGGGCACGAGCCTGGGCTCACCGGGGTGGGAGGGTTCGCCGACGCGGGGTGTGTCTGATCCGGTGTGGCCGGATACGGCCCCGGATTTGCCGGGCACGGACCTGGGCTTGCCGGGCACGGGCCCGAGCCCGGGCTCGCCGGGTTCGACCCCGGGCTCGTGGGAGACGCGCCTGGGTTCGCGGGGCACGAGCCTGGGCTCACCGGGGTGGGAGAGTTCGCCGGCGCGGGTCGTTCCCGATCCGGTGTGGCCGGACACCAACCCCGACTCGCCGGACACGAACCTGGTCTCGCGGAGCACGAACCCAGCCTCGCCGGGCACGAACCCAGCCTCGCCGAGTCCGGACCCGGGCTCGCGGAGCCCAAACCCAGCCTCGCCGGCGTTTGAGGCGCGGGGGTTCGGGGGCCGGCCCCCGGGAGCGCCCGCAGGCTGCTCGGGCTCGTACCCGGGGGCGGCCGTGGGCGGAGCCCACCCCCTCGGCGGCGCCCTCCCGGAGGCGCCTCCCGGATGGGACCCCCCGGTGCCGGAGGCCGCCGCGCCCGGCGCCCCGGGTCCGCACCCGGGCCGAGCCCACCCCCCCGCCCCGCCGGAGGCACCACCCCCGGCCGACCCCGTCAGGGAGCTGATGCGTCAGCACCGGGAGCTGTGCGGGCGGGCCGCCGACCCCCTGGAGATCGCCGCCGGGCTGGAGGCGCGCGGCATCACTGACCGCACGGCCGCGCGCTTCCGGCACCGGGATGTCTTCTCGCTCGCCGAGGAGCTGTACGCACGGGTCCCCCCGGCGGACCGCCCCGCCGCCGCCCCCGGCCACCACCCCCCCCAGCCGGCGAGGGGCTCCCTCCGGGGCGCCCTGGTCGCCGCGCTCCCCGGTGTCCTGTGCGCCCTGACGCTCGCGGGGCGCGGCGTCACCGACGGCCCCCCGCGGGCCGCCCTCACCGCCGCGGGCGCCCTCGCCGTCACCGCCGCCCTGCTCCTCGCCCTGCGGCACGGCCCCCTCCGCGCCCCGGGCCGCACCGCCACCCCCGCCCTCGTCCTCTCCCTGTGCACCCTCTGGCTGCTCGCCTTCCTGGTGTACGGCGCGGACCTCCTCGCCCGGATCACCCCCGGCGGGCCGGGCGGCCCGCCCACCCCCGCGCCCGGCCCCCTCACCGGGCTCGCCCTCGCGGTCGTCCCCGCCGCCTGGTGCGCGCACCTCTTCGCCCGGCGGGCCCGGCGCGAGCTGCACCGCGGCCGTGGCCTCGCGGACTTCACCGCCGCCGTCCGCCCCCTGGTGCTCACCACCACCGGAATGTTCCTCTGCGGCCTCACCGCCCTGCTCGCCCTCACCTCCCTCCTCACCTCCTCCCCCTCCCTCACCCCCGCCGCTCTCGCCCTCGGCGCCCTCCTCTTCCCGGCGCGGCTGCTCACCGTCCACGGCTCCGCCCGCGCGGCGGCCCGCGGGCTCGCCGCCGCCTGTGCCGCCGAAGCCCTCGTCCTCGCACTGCCGCTCGCCGCACGGCTTCCCGGCTGCGGCCCTCTCGCCGGACCGGCCCAGTCGGTGCTCGGCGCCTGGGGAACCGGAGCCGTATCCGCCGTCGCCTGCGCCTGCGCGGGTGCCGGCCTCCTCGTCCACGCGACGCTCACCCTGTCCCGGGCCTCGGCCCACTCCGTATGACCTGCCCCGGCAACGGCGCCGGCGGGCATCCCTAAGGAGAAACCGACATGACCCCCCAACCCCCCGCCACGGCCCGACGGTTCAGAGGGGCCGCACGATGAGGGTGCTGCTGCTCGGAGCCAATGGATTCCTCGGCCGCTTCGTCGCCGACCGGCTGCTCGCCGACCCCGCCGTCCACCTCACCGCGCTCGGGCGCGGCGACGACGCCGATGTCCGGTTCGACCTCGCCGGCGGCAGCCCGGGGGCGCTCACCCGCTTTCTGAGCGCCGTCCACCCCGGTGTCGTCATCAACTGCGCCGGGGCCACCCGGGGCGGAGCCCGTGACCTGGTGCGCCACAACACCGTCGCGGTGGCCACCGTCTGCGAGGCCCTGCGCCGCAGCGGCTGCGGCGCCCGGCTCGTCCAGCTCGGCTGCGCCTCCGAGTACGGGCCGTCCCCCCAGGGCTCCTCCACCGCGGAGGACGCCGTTCCGAGGCCCGGGGGGCCCTATGGCGTCAGCAAGCTCGCCGCCACCGAACTGGTTCTCGGCTCCGGTCTGGACGCCGTGGTCCTGCGGGTCTTCTCGCCCGTGGGTCCCGGGACACCGGCCGGCTCCCCGCTCGGGCGGCTCGCCGAGGCCATGCGCCGCGCGATGCAGTCGGGCGACGGCGAGCTGAAGCTCAGCGGACTCGGCGTCCAGCGCGACTTCGTCGATGTGCGCGATGTCGCCCGTGCGGTGCACGCCGCCTCGCTCTCGGCCGCGCAGGGGGTGGTCAACATCGGTACGGGCCGGGCCGTGCGGCTCCGGGACACCGCCGCCATCCTGGCCAGGGTCGCCGGTTACGCGGGCGCCCTCCACGAACTGGACACCCTGCCCGGCCGGCCCGTGGGCCCCGGTATCGGGGCGCCGCGCTCCGAGACCGTGCTGGAGCATCTGGCCGCCACCCCGGTCCCGTACCCCGACGGCTGCGGCAACTGGCAGCAGGCGGATGTCCGCACCGCCCGCGACCGGCTCGGCTGGCGCCCCCGGATCAATCTGGAGGAGTCCCTCGCCGACATCTGGATGGAGGCGGCGTGCCGGATCTGACCTCGGCCGCCACCCTCCGCCGCGCCCGGGCCGATCGGCCGGGCCGGGCCATGGGGCCGCCGTACGGGCAGAAGTGAGAAATCAGCCCATACAGCGCACTGCCCGTCCACTGGGACGAAATCGTCTCGCAGATCGGACCGGGTGTCTCGGAATGAGGAGACGCGTGGCAGTGTTACGGGAGAACAACCGTACTGACTTATCGACGCAACGGAGTCCCCGTGTCGCTGCCACCCCTGGTCGAGCCAGCTGATGAGCTCACCGTTGACGAGGTTCGCAGGTACTCCCGCCACCTGATCATCCCGGATGTCGGGATGGACGGGCAGAAGCGGCTGAAGAACGCCAAGGTGCTGTGTGTGGGCGCCGGGGGCCTCGGGTCCCCGGCCCTGATGTACCTCGCCGCGGCGGGTGTCGGCACGCTCGGCATCGTGGAGTTCGACGAGGTGGACGAGTCGAATCTGCAGCGCCAGATCATCCACAGTCAGTCCGACATCGGCCGCTCCAAGGCCGCGTCCGCGAAGGACTCGGTCCTCGGGATCAACCCGTATGTGAAGGTCGTCCTCCACGAAGAGCGGCTCGAGGCCGAGAACGTGATGGACATCTTCAGCCAGTACGACCTGATCGTCGACGGCACGGACAACTTCGCCACCCGCTATCTGGTCAACGACGCCTGTGTGCTGCTGAACAAGCCGTACGTCTGGGGCTCCATCTACCGCTTCGACGGCCAGGCCTCGGTCTTCTGGTCCGAGCACGGCCCCTGCTACCGCTGCCTCTACCCGGAGCCCCCGCCGCCGGGCATGGTCCCGAGCTGCGCCGAGGGCGGTGTGCTCGGTGTCCTCTGCGCCTCCATCGGCTCCATCCAGGTCACCGAGGCGATCAAGGTCCTGACCGGGGTCGGCGACCCGCTGGTCGGCCGGCTGATGATCTACGACGCCCTGGAGATGCAGTACCGCCAGGTCAAGGTGCGCAAGGACCCCGACTGCGCGGTCTGCGGCGAGAACCCCACCGTCACCGAGCTGATCGACTACGAGGCCTTCTGCGGTGTCGTGTCCGAGGAGGCACAGGAGGCGGCGGCCGGTTCCACGATCACTCCCAAGCAGCTCAAGGAGTGGATCGACGAGGGCGAGAACATCGAGATCATCGATGTCCGCGAGGTCAACGAGTACGAGATCGTCTCGATCCCGGGCGCCAAGCTGATCCCGAAGAACGAGTTCCTGATGGGCACCGCGCTGGGCGGCCTGCCGCAGGACAAGAAGATCGTCCTGCACTGCAAGACGGGTGTCCGCAGTGCGGAGGTCCTCGCGGTGCTGAAGTCGGCCGGCTTCGCCGACGCGGTGCATGTCGGCGGCGGCGTCATCGGCTGGGTCCACCAGATCGAGCCGGACAAGCCCGTCTACTGAGCCACCGCGGCCGGATCATCCGGCTCCGCCGGAATCCGCGTGCCGCCCGGTGCCCCGGACCTGAACAGGTCCGGGGCACCGGGCGTTCTGCCCCGGGCCGTGTCCGGCGAATCCCGTCCTAGGAGCAGGTCTTGCCGTTCGGCGGGACCCGGCCCTTCAGCAGATAGTCGTCGATCGTCCTGGTCGCACACGGCGAGTCGCCGTACGCGCCATGGGTGTCCCCCTTGTTGGTGAGCAGCACCCCGACGCCCTCGCCCAGTTCGTCCGCCATCTTCTTCGCGCCCTCGTACGGCGTCGCCGAATCACCGGTGGTGCCGACGACCAGGATCGGGGCCGCGCCCTTGGCGGAGACGTCCGGGTTCTCCCACTGGCCGTCCACCGGCCAGTCGGCGCACCAGCCGGCCAGGTCCCACGCCAGATAGGGGCCGAAGACCGGCGAGACCTCGGTGAACTCGGCCAGATGGCGGGACTTGACCTCGGCGGGCGTTATCCGGTCCTTGCTGTCGGCGCAGGATATGGCGCGCTGCGAGTGGTCCTGGGTGGCGTACTCGCCGTTCTCGTCACGGCTGTTGTAGGAGTCGGCGAGCGCCAGCAACTGGGTGCCGTCGCCGCTCTCCGCGGCCTTCAGCGCGTCGGTCAGATAGGGCCACTGGCTCTCCGCGTACAGCGGGAGGATGATGCCGGTGAGCGCGAGGGTCTCGGTCAGCTCGCGGCCCGATTCGGTGGTCAGCGGCTCGCGGTCCACCTTCTCCAGGAGCCGCTTCACCTGTGCGGTGCCGGTCTCGGCGCCGATGCCCCGGCTCTTGAAGTAGTTCTCCAGGGCCCGCTGGAAGCCGAGGGCCTGATTGCGCGCTCCGCCGGCGAAGTCCGCGGTGGGGTCGACCACCGCGTCCAGGACCAGACGGCCGACCCGGGAGGGGAAGTGGTGGGCGTAGACGGCGCCCAGCTCGGTGCCGTAGGAGAAGCCCAGGTAGTGGAGCTTGTCGTCACCGAGGATGCGGCGGATCAGATCCATGTCCCGGGCGGCGCTCTCGGTGCCCACATGCGGCAGCACCTTGCCCGACCTCTCGGCGCACCCCGCGCCGAAGGCGGCGGAGCTGGTGAGGAACGCCTTCTCCTCGGCCGCCGTGTCCGGGGTGCTGTCCAGCCGGTGGGCGGCCTCGGTCTGCGCGCTGGTCCGGCAGACCACCGCCGCGCTCTCGGCCACCCCGCGCGGATCGAAGCTGACCAGGTCGTAACGGCTCTGGAGGGTCTTGAACTGGTCGCCGCCGCTGGGCAGCATGGCGACCCCCGAGCCGCCGGGACCGCCGAAGTTGAAGAGCAGGGAGCCGATGCGCCGGTCCGGGTCCTTGGCCCTGGCCCGGACCAGGGCGATGTCGATCGTCTCCCCGGAGGGCTCGGCGTAGTCGAGCGGGGCCGTGACGGTGGCGCACTGCCACTGCTTCCCGGGCCGCTTGGCATGGCTGCCGAACGCCTTGGCGGGGGCCTCGCAGCCCTTCCAGTCGGGCTTCTGGCCGGTGAGCGCGGCGGGCAGCGCCTGTCCGGCGGGCCCGCCGGTCTCCTGGCCCGGGGTGGCGGGTACGGAACTCTTCGTGCGCCCGGCCTCCGGCTCGCCCTTGCCGTCCGCGCCCTCCTCGGAGCTGCAGCCCACGGCCGTCGCCAGCAGCACCGCCGCGGCTGCCAGGGCGCCCGCCCGTACCCTCATGGTCATTTCGCCCCCAGAGATGTTCAATGTCCCGTCATCCTAAGCACCGGCACTGACAGCCCCTCCGGCGGCCGTCGTCCGGCCGGCGACCACGGCGCCGCCTCGTCCCGCCCCGTCCCGCCGCGTCCTCGCCGGCCCCCGCCTCAGGCGCAGACGGTTCCCGGCGCGGGTGCCCGGCCCTCCAGCAGATAGTCGTTCACGGCGTCCCGGACGCAGGTGTTGCCGCCGTTGTACGCCCCGTGGCCCTCGCCCTTGTAGGTGAGTTCGATCCCGACACCCTCGCCGAGCGCCCTCGCCATCGCCCTCGCGCCCTCGTACGGGGTCGCCGGGTCGCCCGTGGCGCCGATGACGACGATCGGGGCCGAACCGGGCGCGGAGACATCGGGGTGGGTCCAGGCCCCGGCCACCGGCCAGCCGTCGCAGCCCATCAGCCCCCAGCCGAGGAAGTCGCCGAAGACGGGCGAGGCCGCCCGGAACCCCGGCAGCTTCTCCTTCGTCTGCTCCAGGGTGTAGCGGCTCGTGAAGTCGGCGCAGCTGATGGCCGTGTTGGCGGCCATGCTGTTGTCGTAGTGGCCGCCCTCGCCCCGGCCGTTCATCAGGTCGGCGAAGGTGAGCAGCAGCCCGCCGTTGCCGCCGTCGGCCTCGTCGAGCCCCTGCTCCAGGTACTGCCACAGCTCCTTGGAGTACAGCGTCTGCGCGATGCCCGTGGTGGCCAGCGACTGGGTCAGATCCCGTTCGCCGATGCCCGGGATCGGCTTCTCGTCCAGCCGGTCGAGCAGGGCGACGACCCAGTCCTGGATCTCCTCGGCCGAGGTGCCCGGCAGCAGGCACTCGTCGCCGCGCCGCACACAGTCCTTCGCGAAGTTCTCGAAGGCCAGTTGGAACCCCTTCGCCTGGCCCAGGGACGCCTGCTCGGCCGTCTTGGTCGGGTCGATGGAGGCGTCGAGCACCGCGCGGCCCACGTTCTTCGGGAAGAGGTGGGCGTAGACGCCCCCGAGTTCGGTGCCGTACGAGATGCCGAAGTAGTGCAGCCTGCTGTCGCCGAGGACCCGGCGCATCAGGTCCAGGTCGCGGGCGGCGTTGGTGGTGCCGACATGGGGGAGTTCGGGGCCGGAGTTCCGTTCGCAGGCCTCGGTGTACGACCTCTGGCCGCGCTGGTACGCCTTCTCCTCGGCCGCGTCGTCGGGTGACGTGTCCTTCGCGTAGTAGGCGTCGAGCTGTTTGTCGCCCTCGCACTCCACGGCCACGCTGCGGCCCACCCCGCGGGGGTCGAAGCTCACGAGATCGTAGCGGGTGCGCAGATCGGCGTAGTCCTCGCCGAAGCCGGGCAGTGAGGCCACCCCGGAGCCGCCGGGGCCGCCGAAGTTGAAGATCAGTGAGCCGATGCGTTTCTGCTGGTCCACCGACCGGGCGCGGATCAGCGCCAGCTCGATGGTCTCGCCGTCGGGCTCCGCGTAGTCCAGCGGCACATCCATGAAGGAGCACTCCCAGGGTGTGCCGCCGGGCAGCGGTGAGGGCGTCGGCCCGCCGCCCTCCGCCTCCGAGGGGGCCGGACACTTCCGCCAGCTCAGCTCCTGCGCCGCGAGGCCCTCCAGCCCGCCGCGGGCCGTCCCCGACGCCTCGCTCGGGCGTCCCGCTCCGGACCCCTCCCCGTCCCCGCCGCCGGAGCAGCCCCCGGCCAGCAGCACGGTGAGCGAGGCGGCGAGAGCTACGGCCCGCAGGGCCGTGGAAGTGGTCCGCATGGAACCATCCTGCGCCGCGCCGGCACCGGGTGCCCGTGCGAGGGGCCCATGCGGGTGTCCGGCCCCGCGCCCCACCGCCCCGGCCGCACGCCGGCGGCCGGTCACACGGTCACAGCGCGCCCTTGCGGGTCAGATGGTTGAAGACGAGCCAGCCCGGGAGCACCGGCAGCCACAGCGTCAGCGTCCGGTAGAGCAGCACCGCCGGGGTGGCGACCTCCTTGGGCACCCCCGCGGCGACCAGACCGATGATGAGCGCGCCCTCGACCGCGCCGACACCGCCGGGCGTGGGCGCCGCCGACCCCAGGGCGTTGCCGGCGAGGAAGACGACGGCGAGGGTGGCGTAGCTCAGCGGCTGGGTGCCGTCCCCGAAGGCCCGGACCGAGGCGTCCAGACACATCACGAACACCCCGGTCAGCATCAGCATCCCGCCGATGCCGGTGAGCAGCTTCACCGGCCGCTGGAGCACATCCAGCATGCGCGGCACGACCCCGGCGAACAGCGACCGCAGCCGGGTGACCACGAACTTGCGCAGGAACGGGATCGCCGCCACCACCAGCACCAGCACGGCGACCGTGAGCAGCCCCGCGATCACCGTCCTGGACGGGTTGAGGGACGGGGTCTTCTCCGTGCCGGTGAGATAGCCGAAGGTCAGCAGCAGCAGGATGTGCGCGCCGAGGCCGAAGAGCTGCGACGCGCCCACACTCGCCACCGCGAGCCCCGGACGCACCCCCGCGCGCTGGAGGAACCGGGTGTTCAGCGCCACACCGCCCACCGCCGCCGGGGCGACGATCTTCACAAAGGACCCCGCGACCTGCGCGGCCACGGTCCTCGGGAACGGCACCCGCTCGGGCACGAAGCCCAGCAGGCTCATCGCCGCGGCGACATAGCTGAGCGCGGAGAACGCGGCCGCGGCGGCCACCCAGCCCCAGTGGGCGTGGCTGAAGTCGGCGACGAAGTCATTGCCCGCGATCTGGGTGAGCAGGAAGTACGCGGCGATGGCGCCCGCGATCAGACTGAAGAGCGTCTTCGGTCTGATGCGCTCCAGCCGCACCGGCTCCACCGGCGCCTGCGGCCGGATCAGCAGCACCTGATGGCGGATCTGGGAGAGCAGGTCCTCCTCGCGCGCCTCGTCCATGGCCTCGTCCAGGGCGCGCTTGTCGGCCTGCTTCTCGGCCCGCTCCGACTTCCGCACGGACTTGCGCCCGTCGCCGGCCGGGTCCGCGGTCGCCTCCCGGGCCGCCTCCGCGCGGGCCCGCTTCGCCTCGGCGGACCGCTCCAGCACCGCCTCCCGCTCGCGCTGCGCGCGCTCCCGGGCCAGCTTGCGCAGGGTCCCGCGCGCGGAGCGGGTCAGCGCGAGCGGCTGGAGCAGCGGCAGACAGTCGGCGACGGTGTCCGGTCCGAGCACATCCACGGCGGTGGCCACCGCCCGCTCGGCACCCACCCGCAGCCCGATGGTGGTGAGGAGCTGGGCGATGTCCATCCGCAGCACCACATCGCCGGCCGCGATCTCGCCGCCGCGCAGATCGGTGAGGATCACCTCGCCGGAGCGGTCCACCAGGATCGCGTCCCCGTTGAGCCTGCGGTGGGCGATACGGCGCGACTGGAGCGCCTTGACCTGGCGCCAGGCCCCGTGGATGACCTCGTCGGTGATCTCCTCGTCGCCCATGGCGTCCAGGGAGCGCCCGCCCAGGTGCTCGTACACCAGCATCACGGCGTCGGGGCCCAGCTCGGAGGTGGCGATCAGTTTGGGGGCGTTGGCGCCGGCGGCGATGGCCGCGTAGGCGAGCAGGGCCTCCTGTTCGAGGGCCTGGCGCAGGGTCTGGAGGGAGCGCCGGGTGGTGATGGAGCGCAGGGTGAGCCGCCGCCACACCCGGTAGAAGAAGCCCTGGGCCTGCTGTTCCCGGTCCACGACGGTGACATCGAGCGGCGGGCCGTCCTCCAGGGTGACCAGATAGCGGCGCCCCCGGTCGCCCTGCCCGTCCGCGGCCCGCTCGCCCTCGGTTCCGTTCGCGGCGGCGAGCACATCCTCCGCGCGCATCGCGGTGACCGGGTGGAAACCCACATGGCGCAGACCCGCCAGCAGGGTCTGCCCGGTGGGACGGACATTCGGCGAGCCCACCGCGTACAGCGTTCCGTACGCGACGGTCCAGCCGAGGAGCACGGTGAGCAGGATCGAGAACGGGGTGGTGTAGCCGGCGACCAGCATCGCGAAGGCGTCGAGCAGCAGCACCACCCACAGAACCACCCGCCAGCGGGGTCTGCGAGCCATCCCGACCGCCGTCATATAGGCGATGACGGGGGCCAGATAGCCGTGGACGGGGTCGGTCAGCTCCCCGTTGTGATGCCGGGTGAGGGCCTCCTGGATGCTCCCGGGGGCGGCCTTGGCGACCCAGAGATCGGTCGCCAGGGTGATGCCGTGGGCGAGCACCGCGGCGAGGACCCCGTCGGCGATCCGCAGCCCGTCCCGTTTGACCAGCCGTTCGATCGCGAAGGCGACCGGGACCAGCAGGACGGCGATGGAGGACACCAGACCGGCCATCTTGACCAGCAGGTCCGGCGCCTGGCCGGTGCCCTTGCTGATGTCGGACGCGAGACCGGTGGCGGTGCCCTGCGCGAAGGCGGCGACGCCGAGCACCACGGCGATGGCGAGGATGCCGCTGAGCAGCCGCATCAGATCGGACGGGCGGTGCACCCGGGCCGCGAGCAGCGGCTCGTCGCCCGAGACCCGGTCGGCGCCGGTCACATCGGGGCCGGCGGGACAGTCCCCGGCGCCGGACTCGCTTCCGGCGCCGGTGTCGCCGCCGTCGCTCCCCGTGCCGGTGCGCGGCGGCGCCGCGGGCTGTTTCGTCAAGGATGGTCTCTTGTCCGCGCCGAGGGGCTCGCGGCCCGCGGCCGGCCCGCCGGCACCGGGGCGCTCGCGCTCCGGGCCGTCCGGCTCACCGGAGCGGCCGGCCGCCGGGGCGGGCGCGTCCGGGCCCGGGCCGGACCCAGGGGTGCTCGCCGCCCTGCCAGGCTGCACGCCCCGCTCCTTCGCCGTCTCGGTCTCTTCTTGATCTCGTATCACCCGTCACCGCCCGCACGATGGTGGCACGACCGTACGACGGGCGGGGGGATCGATGGGTGCCGCCGGGGTGTGACCGGTGCCGCATCCCCCGCGCCCCGGGACTCGCCCGGTGGGGTCCATTCTGCACCCCGCGCGGCTGTCCACAGGCTGCCGGGGTGCTGTCGGTGAGGTGCGGCAGTATGGGCCGGATGGAAGAGCTTCCGGAGTACGCGGAGCGGGTGCTCGAAGTCACCGAGCTGATCCCGCCGGGCCGTGTGATGACCTACGGAGACGTCGCCGAGTGGCTCGGCGAGGGCGGGCCGCGCCAGGTCGGCCGTGTCATGGCGCTCTACGGCGGGGGCGTGCCGTGGTGGCGCGTGGTGCGCTCGGACGGCACCCTGCTGCCCGGCCACGAGCCGAGCGCCCTCGCCGAGTACCGGGCGGAGGGCACCCCGCTGCGCCCGGCACCGCGCGGCGCCGAGGGGCATGTGCCCCGCGTCGACATGAAGCGGGCCCGGTGGGACGGTGAGGGCGCTCACATATGACAGCTTCGGCCAAGCGGCGGCCGTGCGGGCACCCACAGGACCGTACGGAGTACCCGCGGTCCGCGCCCTCCGCGCCGCGTTCACCCCGCGCGCTGGCGTAGCGTCGTCCGCACGCGGCACGCGCCGCTCCCTCGGCACCAGCAGACCCATCAGGACCGGCGATCCACGTGAGCTCCTCCTCCACCACAGGGCATCCGCCGTACCGGCGACAGGTACGGCGGCGGGCTCCGGGCGCGTACCGGCTGGTGCGTACGCCACCGGGCGCCACGGCCCCCCCTGTGCTGGACGCGGCACAGCGCGCGGTGGTTGACCACCGGACCGGGCCGCTGCTCGTCCTCGCGGGACCGGGCACGGGCAAGACCACCACCCTGGTCGAGGCGGTGGCCTCCCGGGTGGCCGCGGGCGCGGACCCCGAGCGGATTCTCGTCCTCACCTTCAGCCGCAAGGCCGCCGTCGAGCTGCGGGACCGGATGGCGCTGCGGCTCGGCGGCGCGCGCGGTCCGCAGGCGACCACCTTCCACTCGTACTGCTACGCCCTGGTCCGCGCCCACCAGGACGCCGAGCTGTTCGCCGAGCCGCTGCGGCTGCTCTCCGGGCCCGAGCAGGACGTCACGGTGCGGGAGCTGCTCACCGGCCAGATCGAGCTGGAGGCGCGCGGCGCGGCGCGCGACCCGTGGCCCGACGAGCTGCGGGCCTGCCTCACCACCCGGGGCTTCGCCGACGAGGTGCGGGCGGTGCTGGCCCGCAGCCGGGAGCTGGGGCTCGGGCCGGAGGCCCTGCGCCGTTTCGCGGTGCGCACCGGCCGGCCGGACTGGCGGGCGGCGGCGGGCTTCCTGGCGGAGTATCTGGACGTGCTGGACATGCAGGGCGTCCTGGACTACGCGGAGCTGGTGCACCGGGCGGTGCTGCTGGCCGAGAGCGGACCGTCCCCCCGCGCCTTCTCCTACGACGCGGTCTTCGTCGACGAGTACCAGGACACCGATCCGTCCCAGGTGCGGCTGCTGCGCGCGCTCGCGGGCGGCGGCCGGACCCTGGTCGCCTTCGGCGACCCGGACCAGTCGATCTACACCTTCCGGGGCGCCGATGTGAACGGCATCCTCGACTTCCCCGACACCTTCCCCCGGGCGGACGGAACCCCGGCCGAGGTGGCCGTCCTGACCACGTCCCGCCGCAGCGGCGAGCGGCTCCTGGCGGCGACCCGGCTGCTGACCCGCCGGATGCCGCTGACCAGGCTGCCGTCGGAGAAGGCGCGGGCCCACCGCGAACTGGCCGCGGTGCGCCCGGGCGGCGCGGTCGAGACGTACACCTTCCCGACCCCCTCCACCGAGCTGGAGAACATCGCCGACATCGTCCGCCGCGCCCATCTGGAGGACGGCGTCCCCTGGCACGACATGGCCATCCTCGCCCGCGCGGGCTCCCGCACCCTCCCCTCGATCCGCCGCGCCCTGACCTCGGCCGGTGTCCCGCTGGAGGTCGACGGCGCGGATCTGGCCCTGCGGCACGAACCGGCGGTGGCCCCGCTCCTGACCGCCCTGCGCGCGGTGGCGACCGCGGCCACCGCGGCGCGCGCCTCCCGGGGGACCGCCGCGACGGCCGGTGGCTCCCGGGGGACCGCCGCGACGGGGCCGGGGGCGTCCGCCGCCACAGGGCCCGAGGAGCCCGCCGCGACGGGGCCCGGGGCGTCCGCCGCCACAGGGTCCGGGGAGGCCACCGGTGACGGCTCACCGGCCCCGGAGAGCGGGCCCTGGCTCGACACGGAGACCGCGCTCACCCTGCTCGCCTCCCCGCTCGCCGGCATGGACACCGCCGATCTGCGCCGCCTCGGCCGGGCGCTCCGCGACGAGGAGCGGGCCGCGGGGAACAGGGTGCCGCCGCCGTCCGACGTCCTCATCGCCCGCGCCCTCGCCGAGCCGGGACGGCTGGTCGCCCACGACCCCTCGTACGCCTTCGGCGCCCAGCGCCTGGGCAGGCTGCTCCACGACGCGCGCGAACTGCTCGAACGCGACGGCACCGCCGAGGAGGCCCTCTGGGGGCTGTGGAACGGCACCGGCTGGCCCGCCCGGCTGGAGCGGGCCGCGCTCCGGGGCGGCGCCGCCGGGCGCAACGCCGACCGGGACCTGGACGCCGTGTGCGCGCTCTTCGACACCGCCACCCGGGCCGAGCAGCGCACCGGCGGCCGGGGCGCCCTCAACTTCATCGAGGAGATCGAGGCCCAGGACATCGCCGCCGACACCCTCTTCACCCGCGAGTCCCGCCCCGACGCCGTCCGGCTGATGACCGCCCACCGCTCCAAGGGCCTCGAATGGGGCCTGGTCGTCGTCGCGGGCGTCCAGGAGGGCTTGTGGCCCGACCTCCGCCGCCGGGGCTCCCTCCTGGAGGCCGACCGCATCGGCCGCGACGGCCTCGCCGAGCCGCTCGGCACCGGCGCCCTCCTCGCCGAGGAGCGCCGGCTCTTCTACGTCGCGGCCACCCGCGCCCGGGACCGGCTCGTCGTCACCGCCGTCAAGGCCCCCGCCGACGACGGTGACCAGCCCTCCCGCTTCCTCACCGAACTCGGCACCGAGCCGAAGGACATCACCGGCCGCCCCCGCCGCCCCCTCGCCGTCCCCGCGCTCGTCGCCGAACTGCGCGCCACCACCGTCGACCCGGACGCCTCCCCGGCCCTGCGCGACGCCGCCGCCCGCCGGCTGGCCCACCTCGCCGCGCTCACCGACGACGAGGATCTGCCCCTCGTGCCGTCCGCGCACCCCGACCGCTGGTGGGGTCTGCACGAGCCCACCCACAGCGAGATCCCGTTGCGCGACCGCGACGAGCCCGTCGTCCTCTCCGGCAGCGCCCTGGACCAGCTCGCCAACGCCTGCGCCCTCCAGTGGTTCCTCGGCCGCGAGGTCAAGGCCGACGCCCCCGCCACCAGTGCCCAGGGCTTCGGCAATGTCATCCACGTACTCGCCGACGAGGTGGCGTCCGGCCGCACCCCCGCCGATCTGGCCGTCCTCATGGAGCGGCTGGACTCCGTCTGGGACGCGCTCGTCTTCGACGCCCCCTGGAAGTCCGAGCAGGAGAAAGAGCACGCGCGTGCCGCACTCGAACGCTTTCTGCGCTGGCATGTGATGGACCGAGGCGGCCGTACCCCCACCGCGACCGAGCACGGATTCGACGTCACCCTGGAGGCGGGGGAGTACGAGGTGCGCATCCGGGGCTCCATGGACCGGGTCGAACAGGACGCCGAGGGCCGCGCCTACGTCGTCGACTTCAAGACCGGGAAACAGGCCCCCACGGGCGAGGAGGTCGCCCGCCATCCGCAGCTCGCGGTCTATCAGCTCGCCGTGCGCGAGGGCGCCCTCGACCCGGAGCCCGGTCCCGGCGGCGACGGCCCCCGGCTCCGGCCCGGCGGCGCCGAGCTGGTCCATCTGCGCCAGGGCGCCCTCAAGAAGGAGGGCGGCGACGCGCTGCCCAGGGTGCAGGCGCAGGAGCCCCTCGCGGGGGAGTGGGTCGGCGAGCTGCTCGCCACCGCCGCGGGCCGTGTCCTGGAGGAGCGCTTCACCCCCTCCACGGGCACGCACTGCGTGGCCTGCTCCTTCCGCGCCGCGTGCAGCGCGCAGCCGGAGGGGCGGCACATCGTGGAGTGAGCGGCTGTGCCCGCGGGTCCTGGCTGTGCCCGCTGGTCCTGGCCGTGCCCACCTGTCCCGGCCGTGCCATCCGTCCCGCCGGGCCTGTGCCGCCCCGCCGTGCCTGTTCACCCCGCCGGGCCTGTGCCGCCCCGGCTGCCCGCGTGCGGGAGGCGGGCCGGACTGTCAGTGGCCGCCGTTAGCCTTTTCGATGTGACCGCGCGCATCAGCGATCCCGAGCAGCTCAAGGAGCTGCTCGGCATCCCCTTCACCCCGGAGCAGACGGCCTGCATCACCGCGCCGCCCGCCCCGCAGGTCATCGTGGCCGGAGCCGGCTCGGGGAAGACGACGGTCATGGCCGCCCGCGTGGTGTGGCTCGTGGGCACCGGGCAGGTCGCCCCCGAGCAGGTCCTCGGGCTCACCTTCACCAACAAGGCCGCCGGCGAGCTGGCCGAGCGGGTCCGCAAGGCCCTGGTGCGGGCAGGTGTCACCGATCCGGATGTCATCGACCCGGACCACCCCCCGGGCGAGCCCCGCATCTCCACGTACCACGCCTTCGCCGGCCGGCTCCTCGCCGACCACGGTCTGCGGATCGGGCTCGAACCCACCGCCCGGCTCCTCGCCGACGCCACCCGCTACCAGCTCGCCGCCCGGGTCCTGCGCGAGGCCCCCGGGCCGTATCCCTCACTGACCCGCTCCTTCTCCACCCTGGTCAGCGATCTGCTGGCACTCGACGCCGAGCTGTCCGAGCACCTCGTGCCGCCCGAGCGGCTCAGCGCCCACGACACCGCGCTCCTCGCCGCCCTGGAGAACGTCCGCCTCTCCAACGCGGAGCTGCGCAAGGCCCCCGAGGCCGCCGCCGCCCGCCGTGAGCTGCTCGACCTCACCCTCCGCTACCGCGAGGCCAAGCGCTCCCGCGAGCTGCTCGACTTCGGCGACCAGATCGCGCTCTCGGCGGAGCTGGCGCTCACCCGCCCCGCGGTCGGGACGATCCTCCGCGACGAGTTCCGCGTCGTCCTCCTCGACGAGTACCAGGACACCTCCGTCGCCCAGCGGCTGCTGCTCTCCGGGCTCTTCGGCGAGCGCACCGGCCACGCCGTCACCGCCGTCGGCGACCCCTGCCAGGCCATCTACGGCTGGCGCGGGGCCTCCGTCGCCAACCTCGACGACTTCCCCGAGCACTTCGCCCACGCCGACGGCACCCCCGCCACCCGCTTCTCGCTCAGCGAGAACCGCCGCAGCGGCGGCCGGCTGCTCCAGCTCGCCAACGGTCTCGCGGCCCCTCTCCGCGCCCTCCACGAAGGCGTCGAGGCACTGCGCCCCGCCCCGGGGGCCGAGCGGGACGGCTCGGTCCGCGTCGCCCTGCTGCCCACCCATGCCGAGGAGATCGCCTGGCTCGCCGACTCCATCGCGCACCTGGTGCGCACCGGCAAGGCCCCCGGCGAGATCGCCGTGCTCTGCCGCACCGCCGGGGACTTCCCCGAGATCCAGGGCGCGCTGGTCGCACGGGACGTTCCCGTGGAGGTCGTCGGCCTCTCCGGGCTGCTCCACCTCCCCGAGGTCGCCGACCTGGTCGCGGTCTGCGAAGTGCTCCAGGACCCGGGGGCCAACGCCTCCCTCGTCCGGCTGCTCACCGGCCCCCGCTGGCGGATCGGACCGAGGGATCTCGCGCTGCTGGGCCGCCGCGCCCGGCTGCTGGTCCACCGCGCGTCCCCCGGGGACGGCGACGACGACGAGCGGCTCGCGGCGGCCGTCGAGGGCACCGACCCGGCCGAGGTCATCTCGCTCGCCGACGCCCTGGACACCTTCATCGAGGCGGGCGGCGCCGACGACGGCCTCCCGTTCTCCGCCGAGGCCCGGGTCCGCTTCGCCCACCTCGCCCGGGAGCTGCGCGAGCTGCGCCGCTCCCTGTCCGATCCGCTGATGGACGTGCTGCACCGGGTCCTGGCCACCACCGGCCTCGATGTCGAGCTGGCGGCGTCCCCGCACGCCCTGGCCGCCCGCCGCCGCGAGACCCTGGGCAACTTCCTGGACACGGCGGCCGGGTTCGCGGCGCTGGACGGCGAGGCGTCGCTCCTCGCCTTCCTCGCCTTTCTGCGGACGGCGGCGCAGTACGAGAAGGGCCTGGACAACGCCCTGCCCGGCGGGGAGAACACGGTCAAGGTGCTGACCGCGCACAAGTCCAAGGGCCTGGAGTGGGATGTGGTCGCGGTCCCCGGCCTGATCGGCAGGAGCTTCCCGAGCGAGCAGCCGCGCGAGGCGTGGACCTCGCACGCCAGGGTCCTCCCGCACACCCTGCGCGGGGACGCCGGGACGCTCCCGGACGTCCCCTCGTGGGACGCGAAGGGCCTGAAGGCGTTCAAGGACGCCATGAAGGCCCACCAGCACACCGAGGAGCTGCGTCTCGGCTATGTGACCTTCACCCGGCCGCGCTCCCTGCTGCTGGGCTCGGCCCACTGGTGGGGCCCCACCCAGAAGCGCCGCCGGGGGCCGTCCTCTTTCCTGACGGCGCTGTACGACCACTGCGCGGCGGGCCTGGGCGAGATCGAGGCGTGGGCGGACGAGCCGGCCGCCGACGCGGAGAACCCACAGCTCCTGGAGTCCCTCCCGGACCGGGCCTGGCCGCTCCCGCTGGACCCGGTCTCGCTCCGCCGCCGCCGCGCGGCACGGGACACGGTCCTGGCCCATCTGCACGCGGCGGCGGCGGCGGACGGAAGCGCGGAGCCCCCGCCCCCGCCCCCGGCGACCGGCGCCCCGGACACGGGGGAGCTGTTCTGGGGCGACCCGGCCGACCCCGAGGACGATCCCGACGACCCGGAGCTCTTCCCGCCGGACATGCCCGGGGACTTCCGGTCGGACGGCCGGGACCTCTTCGCTCCGGACGCTCCGGACGTGCCCGGGGACCTCCCGCCGCACGGCCGGGATCTCTTCGCTCCGGACGCTCCGGACGTGCCCGAGGACCTCCCGCCGGAAGGCCGGGACCTCTTCGCTCCGGACGCGCCGGACGGCGCGGGCTCCGCGAACCCGGACGCCGCGCGGGGCGGCCCCGGCCTTCCGTCCCCCGGCGCGCACGGCGCCCCCGCCTCTCCGCTCCCGGACACCCCCGGCGGGCCCGGCGCCCCCGGCCTTCCGGCCTCCCGCGCCGCCGGGGGCCCGCCCGTGTCCGCCGCCGGGCTGCTCCCGCACCAGAAGGCGGGCCCCGGCGCCCCGCTGTCCCTGGGGGACACCCCGCTGTCCCTCGGGGACACCCAGCCGTCCCTCGGGGACACCCCGGCGGACGCCGCCCCCCCCACTCCCGAGGAGGAGCGCGCCATCGCCTCCTGGGATCGCGATCTGCGCGCCCTCACCCGTGAGCTGCGCCACAGCCGCGCCACCACCCGCGAGGTCCCCCTCCCGCCCTCCCTCACCGCCTCCCAGCTCATGCGCCTCGCCGCCGACCCGGACGGCTTCGCCCAGGAGCTGGCCCGGCCCATGCCCCGGCCCCCGCAGCCCGCGGCCCGCCGGGGCACCCGCTTCCACGCCTGGGTGGAGTCCCGGTTCGAGGAGCTGCCGCTCCCCTTGCTCGGCCCGGACGAACTGCCCGGCTCCCCCGGCCCCGGCGGCGACCCCGCGGAGATCACCGACGAGCAGGACCTGGCCGCGCTCAAGGAGGCCTTCGAGCGCACCCCGTACGCCCGCCGCACCCCGTACCGCGTCGAGACCCCGTTCCAGATCACCCTGGCGGGCCGGGTGATCCGGGGCCGTATCGACGCCGTCTACCGCACCACCGCCACGGGCGCGGACGGCACCGTCTCCCACACCTACGAGATCGTCGACTGGAAGACCGGCCGCAACCTCGCCGCCGACCCCGTCCAGCTCGCCGTCTACCGCCTCGCCTGGGCCGAGCAGCACGGCCTCGCCCCGGAGGAGGTGGACACGGCGTTCGTCTTCATCCGCAGCGGGGAAGTCGTCCGCCCCCGGTCGCTGCCCGGCCGCGCGGCCCTGGAGCACATCCTGCTGGGCGAGACGGCGGACGACCCGGTCCCCGGCGCCCGTTAGGCTCAGACACATGAGCGACACCCCGGACAGCGCCGTCCGTACGTACATCCGGCAGCACCGTGCCGCCTTCCTGGAAGATCTCACGGACTGGCTCCGCATCCCCTCGGTCTCGGCCCAGCCGGAACACGCCGCGGATGTGCGGCGCAGCGCCGAATGGCTCGCCGCCAAGCTCGGGGAGACCGGGTTCCCGGTCGCCGAGGTGTGGCCGACGGCCGGGGCGCCCGCCGTGTTCGCCGAGTGGCCATCCGACGATCCGGACGCGCCCACGGTCCTGGTCTACGGCCACCACGATGTGCAGCCCGCCGCCCGTGAGGACGGCTGGAACACCGACCCCTTCGAGCCGGAGACGGTCGGCGGCCGGCTCTACGCCCGGGGCGCGGCCGACGACAAGGGCCAGGTCTTCCTCCACACCCTCGGCGTGCGGGCGCATCTCGCCGCCGGCGGGCGCACCGCCCCCGCCGTCCGGCTGAAGCTGCTGATCGAGGGCGAGGAGGAGTCGGGCTCGCCCCACTTCCGCGCGCTGGCCGAGGCCAACGCGGAGCGGCTGGCGGCCGATGTCGTGATCGTCTCGGACACCGGGATGTGGTCGGAGACCACCCCCACCGTCTGCACCGGCATGCGCGGCCTCGCGGACTGCGAGATCGAGCTGTACGGCCCCGACCAGGACATCCACTCCGGTTCCTTCGGCGGCGCGGTCCCCAATCCGGCGACCGTCGCCGCCCGGCTGGTCGCCGGGCTGCACGACGCCGACGAGCGGGTCACCATCCCCGGTTTCTACGACGGTGTGCTGCCGCTCACCGACACCGAGCGGGCGCTCTTCGCCGAGCTTCCCTTCGACGAGGACGTCTGGCTGAGCACGGCCAGGTCGCACGGCACTCTCGGCGAGAGCGGGTACTCCACGCTGGAGCGGATCTGGGCCCGCCCCACGGTCGAGGTCAACGGCATCGGCGGCGGCTACCAGGGCCCCGGCGGCAAGACGATCATCCCGGCGTCGGCGATGCTGAAGCTGTCGTTCCGGCTGGTCGCCGGGCAGGACCCGGACGCGATCGAGGTCGCGGTGAGCCGGTGGGTCGCCGAGCGCGTCCCGGCGGGCATCCGCTACAACCTCGCCTTCGGCTCCTCCACCCGCCCCTGTCTGACCCCGCTGGACCACCCGGCGCTCCAGTCGGTCGTACGGGCCATGGGCCGCGCCTTCGACGGGGAGAAGATCCGGTTCACCCGGGAGGGCGGCTCGGGGCCGGCCGCCGACCTCCAGGACGTGCTGAGCGCGCCGGTGCTCTTCCTCGGTATTTCCGTGCCGTCCGACGGCTGGCACGCCCCCAACGAGAAGGTCGAGGTGGATCTGCTGTTCCGGGGGGTGGAGGCCGCCGCGCACCTCTGGGACGACCTCGCCACCGCCCTCGGCCCGACCCGCTGACCCGCTGATCCGCCCGACGTCACACCCGATCCACGGGGGAGTTGGAAGTACGTGAGCACCAACGGCCATGTCACCGAGGACCGTGCCACCGGCCTCACCGAACCGCCGGTCAGCCTGACCGCGCCCAGTGGGATCGACCGCGAGGCGCACCACCGGCTGGACGAGGCGTGGCTCGCGGCCGCGTGGAGCCATCCCACCACCCGGGTCTTCGTGGTCTGCGGCGGCCAGGCCCTGATCGACGACACCCCGGACGGCCGTACGGAACTGGTGATGACGCCGGCCTTCGAGGCCCCGGTCACCGAGACCCACCGCTACTTCCTGGGCACCGACGAGAACGGGGTGCGCTACTTCGCGCTCCAGAAGGACAGCCTGCCGGGCCGGATCGACCAGTCGGCCCGCGCGGCCGGGCTGCGCGAGGCCGGGCTGCTGCTCTCCCCCCGGGACGCGGGGCTGCTGGTCCACGCGGTCGCCCTGGAGAACTGGCAGCGGCTGCACCGCTTCTGCTCCCGGTGCGGGGAGCGCACCGTGATCGCGGCGGCGGGCCATGTCCGCCGCTGCCAGGCGTGCGGGGCCGAGCACTACCCGCGAACGGACCCGGCGGTGATCATGCTGGTCACCGATGAGGAGGACCGGGCGCTGCTGGGCCGCCAGGTGCACTGGCCGGAGGGCCGCTTCTCCACGCTCGCGGGCTTCGTGGAGCCGGGCGAGTCGATCGAGCAGACGGTGCGCCGCGAGGTCTGGGAGGAGGCGGGGGTGACGGTGGGCGACGTCGAGTACATCGCCAGCCAGCCCTGGCCCTTCCCGTCCAGCCTGATGCTCGGCTTCACCGCCCGCGCCACCACGTCCCTGATCACGGTGGACGGGGAGGAGCTGCACGAGGCGCGCTGGTTCTCCCGGGACGACCTGAGGGCCGCCTTCGCGTCCGGGGAGGTGCTGCCGCCGTACGGCATCTCGATCGCGGCCCGGCTGATCGAGCGCTGGTACGGCAACCCGCTTCCCAAGCCCGGCCCCCGGTCCTGACCCACACCGTCCCGGCCCGTCCGTCGGCCCGGGCGATCCCACCTCGTCCGTCGGCCCGGGCGATTCCGGCCCGCCTACTGGCCCCGGGCGATCCCGGCCCGCCTGCCGGCCCCGGGCCATCCCGGCCCGTCCGGGGCACCTCCCAGAGGCGGCTCCGGGGGAGTCCGAGGACGGACCCCGAGGCACAGCCGCGCGGCAGTGCGAGGGCCCCGGGCCCACCGTGAGCCCGGCCACCCGACCCCGACCCCGCCCCCCCCCGCCCGCGGACAGCGCTCAGCCGCGCCCCCTCCCCGGCGACGGGGCGGAAACGCGGCCGATGCGCGGTACTGCCGGGCGGGCCTCAGCTCGCCAGAGCCTGCTTCACCTGGGCGAGACTCGGGTTCGTCATCACGACATCCTGAGCACCGCTCGGCGGAACCACCAGAACGGTCGGCACGGTCTGGTTCCCGCCATTGGCCTTCTCCACGAAGGCCGCGGACTCCGGGTCCTGCTCGATGTTGATCTCGGTGTACGCGATGCCCTCGCGGTCCATCTGGCTCTTCAGCCGACGGCAGTATCCGCACCAGGTGGTGCTGTACATCGTCACAGTCCCCGACATCGTCTCCGGCTCCTCAATCTGGCTCGCTGATGCGTCATCGCCGTTCACGCGGTGTGTCCACGCATGGGG
The DNA here is from genome assembly GCF_040296845.1 of Streptomyces sp. NPDC001985. Classification (NCBI taxonomy): domain Bacteria; kingdom Bacillati; phylum Actinomycetota; class Actinomycetes; order Kitasatosporales; family Streptomycetaceae; genus Streptomyces; species Streptomyces sp. NPDC001985. The sequence continues at coordinate 20,359 of NZ_JBEOYB010000030.1, read as the reverse complement.
AGAACATACGTCGACCCGCGGTCATTCCCGTCCGCCGGGGGCGGCCCACCCCACCGGCCCCCTTCCGGCCCGCCCGGGGTTCCCGGGGGCAGCCCCGGCCATTAGTACGACCACGTCCGCCCCGCTGTGGACAAGCCGCCGCATCCGCCCCCGCGGACCTGGCAGCATGGCGGGGTGACAGCAGCAACGCACTCCTCGCATTTCCCGCAGGTCCCCGAGTCGGCGGACGCGGTGCTCGACGGGCTCGACCCCGAGCAGCGCGAAGTCGCCACCGCCCTGCACGGCCCCGTCTGTGTGCTGGCGGGCGCCGGCACGGGCAAGACCCGGGCGATCACCCACCGCATCGCCTACGGCGTCCGCGCGGGGATACTCCAGCCCGCCAGCGTGCTGGCCGTCACCTTCACCAACCGTGCGGCGGGCGAGATGCGGGGGCGGCTGCGCCAGCTCGGCGCCGGCGGCGTCCAGGCCCGCACCTTCCACTCCGCCGCCCTGCGTCAGCTCCAGTACTTCTGGCCGAAAGTGGTCGGTGGCGATGTGCCCCGGCTGCTGGAGCGCAAGATCCAGCTGGTCGCCGAGTCCGCGGCCCGCTGCCGAATCCGGCTCGACCGCAATGAACTGCGCGATGTGACCAGCGAGATCGAGTGGGCCAAGGTCACCCAGACGGTGCCCGCCGACTACCCCGCCGCCGTCGCCAAATCCCACCGCGACGCCCCGCGCGACCCTGCTGAAATCAGCCAGATCTATGGGATGTACGAGCAGCTCAAGCGGGATCGCGCGGTGATTGACTTCGAGGATGTCCTGCTGCTGACCGTCGGCATCCTCCAGGACCGCCACGACATCGCCGACCAGATCCGCCGCCAGTACCAGCACTTCGTGGTGGACGAGTACCAGGACGTCAGCCCGCTCCAGCAGCGGCTGCTCGATCTCTGGCTCGGCGACCGGGACAGCCTCTGCGTGGTGGGCGACGCCAGCCAGACGATCTACTCCTTCACCGGCGCCACCCCCGACCACCTGCTGAACTTCCGCACCCGCCACCCCTCCGCGACCGTCGTCAAACTGGTCCGCGACTACCGCTCCACCCCCCAGGTCGTCCAGCTCGCCAACGGCCTGCTGAACCAGGCCCGGGGCCGGGCCGCCGAGCACCGGCTCGAACTGATCTCGCAGCGCGACCCCGGCGCCGACCCCTCCTATGTGGAGTACGCGGACGAGCCCGCCGAGGCCGAGGGCACCGCCCGCCGGATTCGGGAGCTGATCGACGACGGTGTCCCCGCCGGGGAGATCGCCGTGCTCTACCGCATCAACGCCCAGTCGGAGGTCTACGAGCAGGCCCTCGCGGACGCCGGGGTCCCCTACCAGCTGCGCGGCGCCGAGCGCTTCTTCGAGCGCCAGGAGGTGCGGGAGGCGGGGATCGCCCTGCGCGGAGCCGCCCGCGCCGGCGGCAACGACTCCCTTCTCGACGACGCGGAGGACCTCCCCTCGCAGGTCCGCGCGGTGCTCTCGACCAAGGGCTGGACGAGCGAGCCGCCCGCCGGCTCCGGAGCGGTGCGCGACCGCTGGGAGTCCCTCGCGGCCCTGGTGCGCCTCGCCGAGGACTTCGTCCGGGCCAGGCCCGGCGCCGGGCTCGCCGATCTGGTGACCGAGCTGGACGAGCGGGCCGCCGCCCAGCACGCCCCCACCGTCCAGGGCGTCACCCTCGCCTCCCTGCACGCCGCGAAGGGCCTGGAGTGGGACGCGGTCTTCCTCGTCGGCCTCACCGAGGGCATGATGCCGATCACCTATGCCAAAACCGATGAGCAGGTCGAGGAGGAGCGCCGGCTCCTCTATGTCGGGGTCACCCGGGCACGGTTCCATCTCTTCCTCTCCTGGGCGCTCTCCCGCTCCCCCGGAGGCCGTGCCTCCCGCCGCCCCACGCGCTTCCTCAACGGGATGCGCCCCGGCTCCGCCGCCCCCGGCGCGCGGGGCGCGGGCGGCGCCGGCGGGACCGAGCGCGGCAGCCGGCGCAAGCGGCGCGGCCCGGTGCTCTGCCGGGTCTGCGGCAGGACGCTCACCGACGCGGGCGAGATGAAGCTGACCCGCTGCGAGGACTGCCCGTCCGACATGGACGAGGGGCTGTTCGAACGCCTCCGGGAGTGGCGCTCCGACCAGGCGAAGCAGCTGGGTCAGCCGGCCTACTGCGTGTTCACCGACAAGACGCTGATGGCCATCGCCGAGCGGGTCCCGGCCGACGAGGGCGAGCTCTCCGGTATCTCCGGGGTCGGAGGGCGCAAGCTGGAGCGGTTCGGGGCCGATGTGCTGGCCATCTGTGCAGGTCAGGAGCCGGATGAAGGGTCCGGGGAGGCCGCTGTCGACGACTGAGGCAAACTCGTCGGAAAAATAGTTTGCGCACGCCCCGATACTCCCCATAGGTTCTTAACCACGGAAACAGCGGCTTCTCCGAAGCCCTGTGCTCGTGTTGTACTTATCCGAATAGCAGCGACCGGCCCCGGCCGGTCCCGAGACGCCGAGAGGAGGCGAGTCCAGTGATCAGGAACACCATCAGCTTCAACTCCACCAACGTGACCGATCGCTCGGTCGTCGCTTCCGCCTGCGTGCTCGGCTTCACCGTGTCGCTCCACGGCACCCGTGTGTCCGGCGCCCCGGCAGCGATGCCGCAGCTCCCTCTGGGCGGTCTGTCCGCCCGGACCGGCAATGAGCGACCGACCAAGGCACTGGAAGCAGGAGTAGCAGCGGCGGAGGCCAAGGCCTATGCCTTTGCGGCGGCCAGTGCCGAAGAAGCGAAGCAGATCCAGCACCACACGACGAAGAAGTGGGCCTTCCGTGGGCTCGAACCCTGGAGTGATCCAGCCTGACCTGATCAGGCCGGCGCCTTCAGGGCCGCGGAACCCCACTCGGGTTCCGCGGCCCTTCTGTTTTCCCCGACCCGGGAAGCCAGAGCGAAGGGCCTCGGGACAGCAGCACCCGGTACCAGCCCCCCGGTCCGTCCGGGGGACCCACCACCGGCCAACAGGCCGGACCGACAAGACGAGGAACGACACCACCGTGCAACTCGAAGCGCACGCCCCGTCCGTACCGCATTCCGAGACCGTTCCCCCGCCCGTTCCCACGGAGGACTCCACCGTGACCCCGCTCACCGCGCTGACCGCGCTCGATGACGCCATCGAGAACCTCGGCGTACCCGTTCCCTGCCGTTCCTACGACCCCGAGGTCTTCTTCGCCGAGTCGCCCGCGGACGTCGAGTACGCCAAGTCCCTCTGCCGCACCTGCCCGCTGATGGAGGCATGCCTCGCCGGCGCCAAGGAGCGTCGCGAGCCGTGGGGTGTCTGGGGCGGAGAGCTTTTCGTCCAGGGTGTCGTCGTCGCCCGGAAGCGGCCCCGCGGCCGTCCGCGCAAGAACCCGGTCTCGGCATGAACGCCATCGGGACCATCGACCGCCCCTTTACGCACGATCCCAAGAAGCAGGCCCCCATGCCCACTTCCACGAGCGAGCCCCAGGGCTCTGCCACCCCGGATGTCACCACCATTGGCGCGAACGCCTCGCGCCAGAACAGGACCCGTGAGATGCAACTCATCCCAGAAGCCCTCGCTCGTGCGCATATGCGCGAACGCCTGAGGGAAGCCGACGCGGAACGCCGGGCCACGCGCCTGGTCGCCGCCCGGAGGATGCAGCGCCGCGCCGAGATCGTCTCGCTGCGCGCCCGCCGCGCCCTCGCCATGGCCGTCATGAACTGACGCCGCCACGATGTCCCCGCGGGGGCCGGTCCGAACGGACCGGCCCCCGCGGTGCGTTGTACCCGCCAGGGACCGCCCGGAGGGATATCGTCACCGGGTGGACCAGCAGCAGACTCCCCGCCCGGCGCAGCCGGGCGCCGAGAGCACCGTGTGTTCCCGCTGCGGCAAGGTCGCGGAGGGCACCCCGCCCACCTGGACCTGCTCCGTGGAGAACCACACCCGTCACTACTTCTGCGACGGCTGCGCACGCGCCAATCTCCGCGCGATCGAGAGCCGCCTCGACTCGGCCTGGTGGTGACCCTGGGCCGGGTCACCGGCCCCACCGGCCCGGCCCCGCCCGCTAGGCCGGGGCCTCCACGGCCGTGCCATCGGCCGCGCCCTCCACCGCGTCCGGGCCCTGGGCCTCCGCCACCCCGGGAGCCGCGCTGTCGGACTCCTCGCCGAAGCCCTCCTCCTCGTACTCCAGCAGGAACCCGGGCAGCCAGTCCTCCAGCTCATCCCGCAGCCGCACCGTGGCGTTGAGCTGGCAGAGCACCCCGATGGTGCTCAGCGTCACCCGGTGTATCAGCAGATAGGCCGGCGGCAGATTGAGCTGCTTGCCGAGCTGGTGGGCGGGGGAGCGGATGTCGGCGATCCGGGCGGCCTGGGCGCGCATCCAGCTCCGGGTGAAGGTGAACTCCTCCACCTCCATGGGTTCGATGATCGGGAGCAGATACTCCAGCACCGCGTCCGGATCGAGCTCTATCTCCTCCTTGACGAAGCCCTCCTCGCGCAGCACCTCGTACACCGCGTCGGCCTGGCCCTCCAGAGTCATCCGCAGACAGTCACCGATGGGCTCCGGCAGCCCGCCGGGCAGCCGGTCCACGGTGCCGAAGTCCAGCACCCCGAGGCGCCACCCCGGACCGTCCTCCTCGGGGAGCAGCCGGAAGTTCCCCGGGTGGGGGTCGGCGTGGAGCAGCCCGGTGCGCGCCGGGCCGGAGAAGAGGAAGCGGGCCAGCAGCTGACCGGCCCGGTCGCGCTGCTCGTCCGTGCCGTCGGAGATCACCTCGGCCAGCGGTATCCCGTCGATCCACTCCGTCACCAGCACCTGCTCGGACTGGAAGACCACATCCGGGACCAGCACATCGGGGTCCTCCGCGAACTCCGCGGCGTGCTCACGCTGTGCCTGGGCCTCCAGCCCGTAGTCCAGCTCCTCCGAGACCCGGTCGCGCAACTCGGTGATCAGCGGCTTGATGTCCATGCCCGGGATCAGCGGTCCCAGCAGCTTGGCGAACCGGCTGAGCTGTGTGAGATCGGAGAGCAGCGCCTCACCGGCCCCCGGGTACTGCACCTTCACCGCGACCTCGCGGCCGTCGTGCCACACCGCCCGGTGCACCTGGCCGATCGAAGCGGCTGCCGACGGCTTGTCCTCGAAATTCAGGAACAGCTCCCGCCACTCCTCGCCGAGCCGCTCCACCATCACCGCGTGCACGGTGCGCGTCGGCATCGGGGGAGCCGCTTCCTGGAGTTTGGTGAGCGCGGCCCGGTAGGGGCCCGCGACCTCCTCCGGGAGCGCCGACTCGAAGACGGACAGGGCCTGCCCGAACTTCATCGCGCCGCCCTTCAGCTCGCCCAGCACCTTGAAGAGCTGGTCGGCCGTGCGCTGCTGTAGCTCGCGGGCGACGATCTCCGCGGACTTGCCACCGATCCGCTTGCCGAGCCCCCAGGTGGCGCGGCCGGCGAACCCCAGTGGCAGGGCGGCCAGCTTGGCGGTCCTGGTGACCGCTTTCCGGGGAAGATCAGACATATGCCCCTCCAATTCCCAGCCAGCCGCGCCGAGGGCCTACCGCACCCGCGGCTCGACGACGGCGGTTACCCGGCCATTGTGTCGTGCGACGGTCCGAAGCCCGAGGTCCCCTGCCCCTCACTTCTCCCCGAGGCACCACACGCACAGCCCGCGTGCGGGGGAACCGGCCCGGACCGCCAGTCCAGCAGCGGCAGCGAGGTCTCCCAGCGGGCGCCGGTGCTCGCGGGCAGCTCCCCGTCGAGAAACGACAGCGCGTGGGCCGCCGCCGTGCCCGCGACCGCCGTCGCGAGGGAGAGCTCGCACGAGGGGGCGGGGGCCCGGCGCCCTCCCGAGCGCCACTGCGCCAGCAGCCGGGGCCACCCCGGATCGCGCTCGGCCCGGGCCAGCTCCAGACACCCGGCGCACCCCGTGCCGCCGGGCAGCACCAGCGGGCCCACCACCCCCGTACCCTCGACGACCCCCGCGTAGAGATGGGGAGTGCCGGTGGCGATCCACCCGGCGGCGAGCGCGGGATCGGGTGCGTGGGCCGCCAGCCCGTCGCGCGGGCAGACGACCACCAGGGACAGACCGGCCCCGCCCCGCCCGTCCCCCGCACCGCCTCCGGCGGGCCGCCTCGGCGGCGGCAGCGGCGCGCTCTCCCGCACCAGCCGTCCGGCCGCCGCATCGCGGCGCTCGCCGACCGCATCGGGCGGCAGCCCGCCGGGCGCCACGTCCCACGGCTCCGCGCGGCCTCCGTCCACCACCTCGACCCGCCCCACCCCGGCGGCCGACAGCAGTGCCGCGACCGCCGCGCCCACCCGACCCGCGCCCCGGACCTGGACGCCCATGGCGCGCCGGGCCGCCAGCCGCCGTATCCCGCCGCCCGGTTCCCGGTGGACCACGGAGAGCGCCGCGAGATCGGGGCGCAGCCGGTCGGCGGCGGCCGACCGGCCGCGCAGCGCCTCGGCGGCCGGGCCGCCGGCCGTCGGATCGTCCAGCAGGCCCGCCGCCGAGAACCGGCTCACCAGCGCGTCCACATGTCCGTCGGGCAGGCCCATCGCCCGGGCCTCCTCGCGCAGCAGCGGCAGCCCGCGTGTCCCGTCGAACAGTTCGAGCAGCGCGCCGGTCGCCGTGTCCACCGGCCCGACGGTCACCGCGTGCGCGGGCGTCACCCCGAACTGGACGGTCTGCCGCTCACGCCAGGCCCGCCGCAAGGCGGGTTTCAGCATCGGATGCATATATCCACTTCCCCCGTTTGTGCGTGTACAGAAGAGTGCTCCCGGATCTCCCCGTCGATCCGCTGTCAGAATGCACGCCCGCGCCGAAGCGGGTGAAAAGTTGTCCACAGGTCCTGGGTATTAGTCGTTCAAATGGTGCAGTCATGAAGTGGATCATGTCTGAACCGTTCCGGAGGCGGGACTTCCCCCGTGGTCAGCGGGTAACGTCGGGGCGTGTCCGTCGACCCGTCCCCCAGCGTCGCTGGGGAGACCCCGCCCCGCCCGTCCCGCGGATCGCGGACGAGCGCGGTCGAGGTCCGCAGAAGTGCGCGCCGCCGCCGAACGGTCTCCGCCTATCGGGAAGGAGACCGGACCATCGTGCTGATCCCCGCCAGGATGTCCGAGGCGGAGGAGCAGCGCTGGGTCGGTGTCATGCTCGACAAGCTCGCCGCCCAGGAGAGCAAGCGGATTCTCGGCGACAGCGAACTGGCCGAGCGCGCGGAACGGCTCTCCGCCCAGTACTTCGACAGCCGGGCGAGACCCGCGTCCGTGCGCTGGGTGACCAATCAGAACACCCGCTGGGGCTCCTGCACCCCCGCGGAGGGCAGCATCCGCCTCTCGCACCGCCTCCAGGGCATGCCCGAGTACGTCGTGGACTATGTGCTCGTCCACGAACTGGCCCATCTGCTCGTCCCCGGCCACGGCCCGCGCTTCTGGCGCCTGCTGGAGGCCTATCCGCGCACCGAGCGCGCCCGGGGCTATCTCGAAGGGATCATCGCCGCCGACCGGCTGCGCCACCCACCCGTCGCGGACGGAGAGTGACCGCGACGGAACGGAGGCGTCAGCGCTCTCCCGCCGCGTGTACCGAATGTGTCCCATCGGCTTCCGGGGCTTGGCTCAATGTAGTGGTCAACGGTTAGCCTGTCGCGACGTATTCGCATTCAGGGATGGGGGACGGTCGTTACGTATGGCCAGGGAATTCCAGCGCGGCCACAAGGCCAGGATCAGTGATCTCACGGCGGGAACGGATCTGTACGTCGGTGTCCAGATCTCATCTCCGGGACTGACCTTCGACATCAGCTGTTTCGGTCTCGACGCCCATGAGCAGTTGTCGGACGACCGCTACTTCATCTTCTTCAACCAGCCGAAGTCCCCCGAGGAGTCCATTCAGCTCCTGGGCGCGCAGGCCGGTGACACCGAGTCCTTCCGTGTCACGCTCGACGCCATTCCGGCGCACATCCACAAGCTCTCCTTCACCGCCACCCTCGACGGCGACGGCCAGATGTCGCGGATCGGCCCCGGATACATCCGGATCGTCGCCGGCGGCGAGGAGGTCGTCCGCTACCCCTTCGACGGCTCGGAGTTCACGACCGAGCGCGCGGTGATGCTGGGCGACTTCTACCTCAAGGACGTCTGGCGCTTCGCCGCCATCGGTCAGGGCTTCGACGGCGGCCTTGAGGCGCTGCTGAAGAACTTCGGCGGCGAGGTCGCCGAGGAGGAACCGGCCGCCCAGCCCCCGCCCCCGCCGGGGGCCGCGCCCGCCTTCGCCCCGCCCCCGGCCGCTCCGGCCGCCCCCGTCCCGCCGCCCGCGCCCTCCTTCGGCGCGCCCGTCCCGCCGCCCGTGGTGCCCGCTCCCGTGCCGCCGGTCCCGCCCGCGCCCACCGTCGTCGTCCCACCGGCCCCGCCCGGCGCCATGGCCCCGCCCCCGCCGTTCGGCCAGGTGCCCGGCCCGGCGGTGGCACCGCCGGGCCCGCCCGCGCCGTTCGGCGGGCAGGCCCCCGCTCCCTACGCGCAGCCCCCGGGCGCCCCGCAGGGAACCGCCCAGGCCCTTCCGGCGGCCGGCCCCGGGCTCCAGGCGGCGCTCCAGCCGTACCGGGAGAGCCCCACCGGTCAGCGCTGGACCCTCCAGAGCCAGCACCTCATGCGCGTGGAGATGGCCATGGGCGGCTCGGCCGTCCTCGCCCGCCACGGCAGCATGGTGATGTACCAGGGCAAGGTGGACTTCAGCCACAAGGGTGCCGGGTTCGTCGGCCGCAGGATCGGCAACGCCACCGGCCAGGAGATGCAGCTGATGCGCTGCACCGGCCGGGGGCAGGTCTTCCTCGCGGAGGACGCCGCGCATCTGCACCCCATCGAACTCCAGGGCGACGGCATCTGTGTCTCCGCGGAGAACGTCCTCGCCTTCGACGAGGACCTCCAGTACGAGATCCGCCGCATCGAGGGCCACGGCATCCCCGGCGGCGCGCTGTTCACCATGCAGTTCACCGGCACCGGCACCGTGGTCGTCAAGACCCACGGCACCCCCGTGGTGCTCCCGGTCACACCGACCACCTTCGCCGACGCCAACGCGGTCGTCGCCTGGTCGTCCGCCTCCCAGGTGATCCTCTCCAGCCAGGTCAGACTGCGCCGCCACTCCTACCCGGGGCACAGCGGCGAGACGGTCAACCTCCAGTTCCGGGGAGCCCCCGGCAACTTCATCGTCGTCCAGCCCTACGAGGTCTGAGGGAGCCCGAAGAAATGAACCAGCAACTCGTGGGCTATGCCCCGACCCCCGTCGTGGCCCGGATGGAGAGCCACGGCCGCACCATGCTCAAGGTCGCCATGGCCACCGGCCAGGACCTGTTCGCCCGCACCGGATCGATCGTCTCGTACGAGGGCTTCATCCAGTACGAGCCCAATCCGCCCGCCGCCCGCCAGGCCGCGGCCCAGTGGGTGACCGGCGAGGGCTCGCCCGTCATGAAGTGCTCCGGAGACGGACTGCTCTATCTCGCCGACTACGGCGCCGATGTGGTCGTCGTCAGCCTCAACAACGAGTCGATATCGGTCAACGGCACCAATCTGCTCGCCTTCGACGCCCACCTCCAGTGGGGCGTCGAGAAGGTCAAGGGCCTCGCCAAGCTCGCCGGCCAGGGGCTGTGGAACGTGGAGATAGCGGGCACCGGCTGGGTCGCCCTGACCTCGCGCGGCACCCCCATCGTCGTCGACTGCGGCCGGGGCGACGACGAGACCTATGTCGACCCGGACGCTCTGGTCGCCTGGTCGCCGAATCTGAAGGTCAAGGGCAAGCGCAGTTTCAAGGCCTCCTCCCTGATGGGGCGGGGCAGCGGCGAGGCCTTCCAGATGGCCTTCTCGGGCCAGGGCATCGTCGTCGTACAGCCGAGCGAGGACAGCACCGACCGTCTGCGCGTCCGGGGCTGAGGGGGAGCGGAGAACACCATGCAGAGCCCACTTTTCAACCACGGGGAACAGCAGTCCCAGGAGCGCTATGTGCTCCAGAACCCGCAGCTTCTGCGCGTCTCGCTCACCGGCCACGACGACGTCCTCGCCCGCAAGGGCGCGATGGTCGCCTACCAGGGGCTGATCGACTTCGACGGTGAGTACGAGTCGGCGGGCCGCCGCCGGAGCCGTGCGAAGACCGGCGAGGGCCTGGATCTGATGCGCTGCTCCGGGCAGGGCACCGTCTACTTCGCCAACCTCGCCCAGTACGTCCATGTCGTGGAGGTGGACCGGGAGGGCATCACCGTCGACAGCGACTACGTCCTGGCGCTGGACTCCGCGCTGCACACGGAGGTCATCGCCGTGGACAGCCAGTACGGGATCTCCGGATCGGGGAAGTACCAGCTGAACATCAGCGGACAGGGCAAGGTCGCGCTGATGACCTCGGGCCAGCCGTTGATGATGCAGATCACACCGGACAAGTACGTCAATGTCGACGCCGACGCGATCGTCGCCTGGTCCACCCCGCTGCGGGTGCAGATGCAGTCCCAGACCCACTCCTCCAGCGTGGTGCGGCGGCGCGGCAGCACCGGAGAGGGCTGGGAGCTGAACTTCCTCGGCCAGGGCTTCGCGCTGGTGCAGCCCAGCGAGGTCATGCCGCCGCAGAACGCGCAGATCGGCGAGGGGCTGCGCGGCCAGTTCGGCAACGACGGCCAGAACCGGGACAACTCCTGGAACTGACCCGCGACAGCACGGGTAAGGGGCGGCCTCCCTGGAGGCCGCCCCTTACCCGTGCTGGGTGGGCCGGGTCGTTCCGGCCGGTGCGCTACAGCCGGGCGAGCGTGCGCTTCAGCAACTGGACGACCGAGTCGTCGGCCACCTCGGCCACCTCGTCATAGCCGTACCACTTCAGATCCAGCGACTCGTCACTGATCGCCGCGACCGAGCCGGCCGGGGCCAGCGCCGCGTACTGCACATCCAGGTGCCAGTGGCACGGGGCCGGGATCGGATGCCGGTCCAGCCGCACCGGGCCGCCCGCCAGCAGCGTCAGCCCGGGGATACCGGACTCCTCCGTGGCCTCGCGCAGCGCGGCGCCCGCCACGGTGGGGTCGCCGGGCTCGCAGTGGCCGCCCATCTGGAGCCACATACCGAGCTTCCGGTGCAGTGTCAGCAGCACCTGACCGCGCTCCGGGTCGATCACCAGCGCGCTGGCGGTGAGGTGGCCGGCCCCGCAGGCCTTCCACATCCCGTCGGCGTGGGCGGCCAGGTGGTCCAGATACCGCTGCCGCAGCTCCGGCTGGGCGCCGTAGCCCCTCAGGGTCCGTACGGCGTCGTCGCGCAGGCTCACCGGCCGGGGCCGTCCTTGCCGTCCTTGTCATCGCGGCCGTCGTCCCCGCCCGTGCCCTCGTCGCCCTCCGGGGCGCCGGAGTCCTTGCCGCCGTCCGTCTTCCCGGAGGCTCCGGAGCGCTTCGACGCGGCCTCGCCGAGCATCTTGTCCAGCTCGGAGAAGTCGAGGTGCTCGCGGTGGACGAAGCCGTCGGGGTCGTCCAGGTCCGTGGCCGTCGGCAGCATGTCGGGGTGCTCCCACAGGGCGTCCCGCCCGTCGACGCCGCGGGCGTCGGTGAGCGAGGCCCACAGCCGGGAGGCGTCCCGCAGCCGGCGCGGACGCAACTGGAGACCGATCAGCGTCGCGAAGGTCTGCTCGGCGGGGCCACCGGAGGCGCGGCGCCTGCGCAGGGTCTCCCGCAGCGCCCCGGCGGCCGTCAGCCGGGTCGAGGCGGCCTCGTGCACCACCGCGTCCACCCAGCCCTCGACCAGCGCCAGGGCCGTTTCGAGCCGGGCGAGCGCCGCCTTCTGCTGAGGCGTGTCCTCGGGCTGGAACATGCCCTGCTGAAGAGCTTCCTGGAGCTGCTCGGGATGGGCCGGGTCGAACTGCCCGACGACATCCTCCAGCTTGGTCGTGTCGACCTCGATCCCCCGGGCATACCCCTCGACCGCGCCGAAGAGATGGGACCGCAGCCACGGGACATGGGCGAAGAGCCGCTGATGGGCCGCCTCGCGCAGCGCCAGATAGAGCCGGACCTCCTCCTTCGGCACACCGAGGTCCTTGCCGAGCAGCTCCACGTTCAGCGGGAGGAGCGCTGCCTTGCCGGCCGGGCCGAGCGGCAGACCGATATCGGTCGACCCCACCACCTCGCCCGCGAGCACGCCCACGGCCTGTCCGATCTGCTGGCCGAACATCGCGCCGCCCATGGAGCGCATCATGCCGATCAGCGGGCCCGCCATGGCCTGCATCTCCTCGGGCAGCACACCGCCCATCGCCATGCCGACCCGCTCGGCGACCGGATCGGCGAGCTGCTGCCAGGCGGGCAGGGTCTGCTCGACCCACTCGGCCCGGCTCCAGGCGACGGCGGTGCTCGCGCCGGAGGGCAGCGAGGTCGCGCCGTCCAGCCAGAGGTCGGCCAGGCGCAGGGCCTCCTCGACCGCGGTGCGCTCGGCCGGGCCCACGCTCTCGTCCTTGCTGCCGTCCGCCGTGCCCTGGGAGACCGTCTGGCGGGCGATCTGCTTGGCCATGTCCCAGTTCACCGGGCCGCCCTCGTAGCTCAGCATCTGGCCGAGCTGCTGGAAGGCGGCGCCCAGGTCATTGGGGTTCAGGGAGCCGAACATGGCGGCGAAGGGATTGTCCCCGCCGCTGTCCCCGCCACCGAACCCGAAGGGATTCTGCGGGGAGGAGCCACCGGCGCCGTGGCCACCGCCGGCGGGATCTTTCTTCTTGCCCTCGTCGCCGTTCTCCGGCTCCTCCGGCGGAAGGCCGAATCCGAATGGGGTGTCACTCACGGGTTTCCTCGGCTCGTAGGGCCGCCGGCTCCGGGCCGGCGGCGAATGCCCGACAACACTCCCAGCGTAGACACCCGGGCCCGCATCCGGGCTCGGTGCTCCGCCGACTCGTGGCCTGGGGCAGGATGGACGCCACCTGGTACGTACGCGTCATACGCTCACGTACTGAAGACAACCGCTGGAGACGCCTGGTGAGTTCCCCAGATCCGCAGGTTCGCGGAGCGCGAAACCGCTCAACCCCGCCCCCCGGCGACGGTCCCGCAGGCCGGGGCCCCGTCATCGCGGTCACCGGCGCCGCCACCGGCATCGGAGAGCTGCTCGTCCGGCAGCTGGCCGATTCCGGCGAGGTCAAGCAGGTCATCGCCATCGACGAGCGCCGAGGGGAGGTCTCCGAGGCGCGGTGGCACATCCTCGACGTACGCGACCCGGCCATCGCCGAGAAGCTGCGCGGCGCGGATGTGGTGGTGCACCTGGCGCTCGACCTCGATCTGGAGGCGGACGCCGCCGCCCGTACCGCGTACAACGTACGCGGTACGCAGACGGTGCTGACCGCCGCCGCGGCGGCCGGGGTGCACCGTGTGGTGCTCTGCACCTCGGCCATGGTCTACGGAGCCCTGCCCGACAACGACCTCCCGCTGTCGGAGGACGCCGAGCTGCGGGCCACGGCCGAGGCCACCGGAGTCGGCGACCTCCTGGAGATCGAGCGGCTCGGCCGCCGGGCCCCGCGCGCCCACCCCGGGCTCAATGTGACGGTGGTGAGACCCGCCGTCCTGGTCGGCGGCACCGACACCGCCCTGACCCGCTACTTCGAGTCACCGCGCCTGCTGGTGGTCGCCGGTTCCCGTCCCGCCTGGCAGTTCTGCCATGTCGACGACCTGGTGAGCGCGCTGGAGTACGCGGCCCTGGAGAAGGTCGAGGGCGAGCTGGCCGTCGGCTGCGACGGCTGGCTCGAACAGGGGGAGGTCGAGGAGCTGAGCGGTATCCGGCGCATGGAACTGCCCTCGGCGGTCGCCCTGGGCGCCGCCGCGCGGCTCCACCGCATCGGGCTCACCCCGTCGCCCGCGGGCGACCTGGCCTACACCATGCATCCCTGGGTGGTCAGTGTGAGCCGGCTCCATGACGCGGGCTGGCGTCCCCGGTGGACCAATGAGGAGGTCCTCACCGCCCTTCTGGAGGAGGTGGAGGGCCGGCACACCCTCGCGGGCCGCCGCCTCGGCCGCAAGGACGCCACCGCGGCGGGAGCCGCGGGCGCCACGGTCGCGCTGCTCGGCACGGCCGCCCTGGTGCGCCGGGCCCGCAAGGCGCGGCGCCGGCTGTAGCCGACCCGGGCCGCGCCCGCCGTCCCCGGGCCGCACCCCGGCGGGCGCCGGTCCGGGCGGGCCGTCCATCGGGAACGCCTCTGACCTGCGTGCTTTCCGCGCTGTCAGTGGCGTGCGGCACGATGGACCCATGGGCAACAGATACGACCACCCGGGTGAGCAGGCCGCGCCCGACCCGATCCGGCTGCTCGCGGTCCGTGACACCCCTCTCTCGCTCGATGAGGTCTTCGCGGCGGTCGGCGACGACTCGGCGGGCGGCACCGCGCTCTTCGTCGGGACCGTCCGCGATCACGACGGCGGTGCGGGCGTCGACACCCTCGGGTACTCCAGCCATCCGACCGCCGAGGCCGAGATCCGCCGAATAGCCGAGCGGGTCGCGGCGAAGTTCCCGGTGCGGGCCCTGGCGGCCGTCCACCGGGTGGGGGATCTGCGGGTCGGGGATCTGGCCGTCGTCGTGGCGGTGGCCTGCGCCCATCGGGGGGAGGCCTTCGAGGCCTGCCGCCAACTGATCGACGACCTCAAGACCGAGGCCCCGATCTGGAAACACCAGACATTCAGCGACGGCACAGAAGAGTGGGTGGGCGCGTAGCGCCTCGTAAAGGGGTGGTGGTCGGGTGACGGTGTGGGCGGGTGGGCGCGTAGCGCCTCGTAAAGGGGCGGTGGTCGGGTGACGGTGTGGTCGGGCGGGCGCGCGGCACCCCCGTGCAAGGAAGCCCCTGCCTGGTCGCTCGGCGCCGTCGTTCGGGGGACGGGGCGCGGTTGAAACCCGAAGCGCACCCAAGCGCCCCGATTTGCGTAACCGCCCCCCTGCCATGAGCGTTGAACTGGCAGATGGCTAATCTGCTGATCACTCAGTTGGGTTCCGCTTGTGGGGTAGGGAGGTCGCGATGGCAGCACTCGCCTGGTTGTTGATTCCGCTTTTCGCTGTTGTCGGTGCAGCGATATGGGGAGGCTGGGCCTCACGGAACCGGACCACCGGGGACGTGGCCGAGCTGGCCGGATACGCGCGGTTCCGCGACGCGATGGAGAAGGCGGACTCCGGCAACAGCCCCGCGAAGTAGCTTCGCCGCGCACGCCGCTCCGGCCCTCCCGCCGCCCGTTGTGAGGCGCTGTTGACCAGCCCCCCGGACGGACCGGCCCCGACAGTGCATTGACAGACATGTCCCGTACTGTCGTTCCATGCCACGCCGCACCGCGACGATGCTCGCCTCCACTCTGATCTTCATCGCGTTGCTCTGTGCCGGGGTGCTCATCCCCGTGCCGTACTCCGAAATGTCTCCCGGGCCGACGGTCAACACGCTCGGCGATGTCGACGACGAGCCGGTTCTGCGGGTCTCCGGGCGCAAGACCTACCCGACGACCGGTCATCTCAATATGACGACGGTCCGGGTCACCGGTGCGGAGTACCGGATGAATCTCGTCGAGTCGGTCTACGGTTGGCTGGCTCATGACAATGTCGTCGTCCCGCACGAGACGCTCTACCCGGACGGGAAGACGGAGCAGCAGTCGACGCAGGAGAACGCCGAGGAGTTCACCCAGTCGCAGGAGAGCGCGAAGGTGGCGGCGCTCAGGCAGCTGAAGATCCCGGTGCGGACGCAGACGGTGGTGTCGACGGTGGTCAAGGACACCCCCGCCGAGGGCCGGCTGCACGCGGGCGATGTGATCCGGGCCGTCGACGGCACCGCGGTCGAGGAGCCGGAGGACGTGGCCAAGCTGGTGACCCGGCACAAGCCCGGTGAGGACGTGGTGTTCACCGTCGTCCCGGCGAAGGAGGCCACCGCCGCGGAGAAGGCGGGCAAGCGGCCCACCGGGACCGAGAAGGTCACGATCACCACCGCGAAGTCGGAGAGCGGCGACCGGGCGATCGTGGGTATCCAGGCCGGGACCGATCACACGTTCCCGTTCACCATCGACATCAATCTCGCCGATGTGGGCGGTCCGAGCGCGGGTCTGATGTTCGCGCTGGGTCTGGTCGACAAGCTGACCCCGGGGAATCTCACCGGCGGCGAGTTCGTGGCGGGCACCGGCACGATCGACGACCAGGGTGAGGTGGGTCCGATCGGCGGCATCGAGATGAAGCTCGTCGGCGCGCGGAAGGCCGGGGCCGAGTTCTTTCTCACGCCGAGCGACAACTGCGCGACGGCGGTGTCGGACATTCCCCGGGGTCTGACCCTGGTGAAGGTCGACACCATGGCCGACGCGGTCACTTCGATGGAGAAAATCAGGTCGGGCGAGACGGCGGGGCTGCCGAGCTGCTCGGCCCGGTGAGCCGGAGCCCGGGCCCCGCGGGGGACCCGGGGCCCCGGGCCCCCGCCCGTGGTCAGCCCGCGAAGGTCGCCGAGAGCGCCTCCGCCAGCCCCGGCACCAGGTCCGAGCCCGTCAGGACCTCCTTGGGGGAGTCCTTCTCGCGCAGTCGCAGCGCCGACTCACGGGCGCCGTCGCGCAGCACCGCCACGGTCATCCGGACCTCCTGACGGTCCGGGTGGCTCGCCACCCAGTCGGTCAGCGAGGCGTCGTCGAGCCCCTTGGGCACGGACGCCTCCGCCGAGGCGGGCAGCATCTGGCGCTCCACCGTGAGCGCGCAGCCGACCACCGCGTCCGGCCAGGCGATGGTGGCGAGGAATTCGTCGAGCGCGGCACCCGCGGGGATCTCGTCCTGCTCGATGGGGGTCAGCGGCGACCCCGCTTCATCGCTGTCGAGGCCGAGCTGAGTGGCGAGGCCGGGCTCCTGGGTGCGCAGCCGGGCGGTGTCGACCAGCGCGAAGAGCCGGGCGGGCTGGTCCCAGCCGAGCCCCGACGCGTACTCGTCGATCTCCAGTACGGCACGGGTGAGCGGGCTGGCGGCGATGGGGCCCGGACCGGAGGGTGTCTGGCCGGAGCCCCCGGAGGAGGGGGTGGAAGGGGAAACATTGGACATGCCCAATATCCTGCCTCCTTCCGGCCCCGATATGGGAACTAGGTAAAGCCTCGGTAAGTTGCATCAGTGGGGCTCTAGGATCGCGGGGCCCGTCTGACAGACCGCGAAATATCTCCACAACCGCGAACTTCGAGGTGCGCACGTTGGCTTTCCAGATGCCGGACCGCGGCGGAGGCCCCCCGACCGGGCCACGGATCAGAGTGGGCCGGCCGTCCCGGCGTGTCCGCACCCTGCTGATGACACTGGGCGTGCTGGCGGTCCTGGCCATGGCATTTGTCATGTTTGCCGGGTTCTGGACCGACTGGCTCTGGTACCGCTCCGTCAACTACTCATCGGTGTTCACCACCACCCTGTGGACCAAGATCGGCCTCTTCGCCGTCTTCGGTCTCCTGATGGCGGCTGCCGTCGGGGTGAACATCTGGCTCGCGCACCGGCTGCGCCCGCCGCTGAGCGCGATGTCGCTGGAGCAGCAGAGCCTGGACCGCTACCGGATGGGCATCGCCCCGTACAAGAAGTGGGTGCTCCTCGCGATCACCGCTCTCGTCGGGCTGATCGCCGGAGCCTCCGCCACCGGCCAGTGGCGTACCTGGCTGATGTGGGTCAACGGGGTGCCCTTCGGTCAGAAGGACCCCCAGTTCCAGATGGACGTGGCGTTCTACGCGTTCGATCTGCCCTGGTACCGCTTCCTCCTCGGCTTCGGTTTCGCCGCGGCCGTCCTCTCGCTGATCGCCGCCGCGCTCACCCACTATCTGTACGGCGGGCTGCGGATCACCAGCCCCGGCGCGCGGGCGACCGGCGCGGCCACCGGACACCTGTCGGTGCTGCTCGGCCTCTTCGTGTCGCTGAAGGCGGTGGCGTACTGGCTGGACCGGTACGGCCTGGCGGTGAAGTCCAGCGACTTCAAGGCCACCGGAAACTGGACCGGCCTGCGGTATGTGGACGCCAACGCCTATCTCCCGGCGAAGACGATCCTCTTCTGCATCGCGGTCATCTGCGCCGTGCTCTTCTTCGCGACCCTGTGGCGCCGCACCTGGCAGCTGCCGATGATCGGCTTCGGACTGATGGTGCTCTCGGCCATCCTGATCGGCGGCCTCTACCCGGCCATCGTCCAGAAGTTCCAGGTCCAGCCGAACGAGCAGGCCAAGGAGAGCCCGTACATCCAGAAGAACATCGATGCCACCCGCAAGGCGTACGGCATCGACGGCGCCAAGCCCGAGGACTACGCGGGCAAGGCCGATCCCGGGCAGAAGGCCAAGCAGCGCGAGGACGCCAACACGGCGGCCAGCTACCGCGTGGTCGACTCGAATGTCGTCTCGCCGGCCTTCCAGCAGCTCCAGCAGGAGCGGAAGTACTACCAGTTCCCGAAGACGCTGGACGTCGACCGGTACACCGGCCCCGACGGAAAGCCGCAGGACACGGTCATCGGTCTGCGTGAGCTGGACATCACGGGTATCCCGAAGCGGAACTGGATCAACGACCACTTCACCTACACCCATGGCTACGGCGCCATCGCGGCCAAGGGCACCAGCGCGGTCACCGACCCGACCGAGGGCACCGTGGGCTCGCCGGACTTCACCGAGTCGGGCATGCCCACCAAGGGGCAGCTCAGCGAGGACAATCCGGACAAGAAGTACGAGCAGCGGATCTACTACGGCGAGAAGACCGAGCAGTACTCGATCGTCGGCGGCCCGCAGAAGGAGCTGGACTACGAGGCCAGCACCGGGCCCACGAAGTACACCAGCTACCAGGGCAAGAGCGGCGTCAGCATCTCCAACACGCTGAACCGCGCCGCCTACGCGGTGGCCTTCGGCGAGCCGCAGATCCTGTACTCGGGCGCCGTCGGCGAGGGCTCGCGGATTCTCTACAACCGCACGCCCAAGGAGCGCCTGGAGGCCGTCGCGCCCTGGCTGACCATCGACGGCGACGCCTACCCGGCCGTGGTCGACGGACGCATCCAGTGGATCGTGGACGCCTACACCACGAGCAACGGATACCCCTACGCCTCGCGCACCACGCTCGGCGACACCACGACCGACTCGCTGACCACCAACCAGCGCGCGGTCGTCGCCCAGCAGAACCAGGTCAACTACATCCGCAACTCGGTGAAGGCGACCGTCGACGCGTACGACGGCTCGGTGAAGCTCTACCAGTGGGACACCCAGGACCCCGTCCTGAAGACCTGGATGAAGGCCTTCCCCGGCACCGTCAAGGCCAAGGGCGAGATCTCCGACGAGCTCCGGTCCCACCTGCGCTACCCGCAGGACATGTTCAAGGTGCAGCGCGAGCTGCTCACCCGGTACCACGTCACCGAGCCCGAGCAGTTCTACAGCGGCAGTGACGCCTGGCAGGTCCCGGACGACCCGACGAACAAGAAGGACACCAGTGCGGTCCCGCCGTACTACCTGAGCCTGAAGATGCCCGGCGAGAAGGAGCAGAAGTTCTCGCTGACGACCACCTTCACCCCCGCCGGACGCCCCAATCTGGGCGCCTTCATGGCGGTGGACGCCGATGCCAACAGCAAGAGCTACGGCTCGATAAGGCTGCTGAGAGTCACGGAGACGGTCCAGGGCCCGTCGCAGGTGCAGTCCGAGCTGAACGGTGTCCCGGAAGTCGCCACCTTCGTGCGCGACCTCAGAGGCACCGACTCGGACATCGAGTACGGAAATCTGCTGACGATCCCCCTGGACGGCGGGTTCCTGTACGTCGAACCGGTCTACGCCCGGGGTGGCAGTGCCAACTATCCGCTGCTGAAGAAGGTGGCCGTCGCCTACGGCGGCGGGAAGCCGGTCTTCAAGGACAGTCTGTCGGAGGCGCTGGACGCGGCCTTCGAGCAGGAGGGCACATCGCCGCCGCCACCGTCCGAGGACGAGGGCACCACCAATCCGCCGCCGAAGCCGCCGGCCGAGGGTGACACCTCGCTGGAGGGCGCCATCAACGACGTCCTGAAGGCTCACGAGGACGCCGACGCGGCGCTCTCCGAGAACCCGAAGGACTGGGGCGCCTACGGCAGGGCCCAGGAGGACCTGGACGCCGCGCTGAAGCGGCTCGCGGAGGCCGAGGGCAGACAGAGCCCTTCGCCCTCCCCGTCCAAGTCGTCCTAACGCCGTACGGGGGCTGGTGCGGGCAGCGGGCGAAGCCCTCGTGGCAACGCCTCTGAGCAGGCAACATCCCGCGTCGTGATAGTGTGTGAACACAACGACGCGGGGTGGAGCAGCTCGGTAGCTCGCTGGGCTCATAACCCAGAGGTCGCAGGTTCAAATCCTGTCCCCGCTACTGAAATCGAAGAGGGCCCAGCGGACGTCCTGGAGCGTCACGACGTTCGCCGCCGACGCGCTCGTCCGCGCGACCACGACGGACCC